>JBNKOQ010000013.1:0-20085 GCA_050294735.1 Roseibium sp.
CTCAAGGGGCATTTCGGGCCAGATCGATGTTTCTTGCCTCACCCGCAGGGCCGGGCCTGCATCGCCCAATCCCGGCGAAATGCATCTCAAGTTCGTCCACACGGCCTAATTCCCCCGATTTGAGAGCACCCAATGAAAGCAATTTTCGATGAGCGTCAGCTCAAGCATAATCCGGAGCGTTACTTCCGGCGTGGCGCCTATATCCCCCATCCGGAACAGCCCGAGCGGGCAATCCTTATCCGCGACATGCTGCTTCGGAACGGGTTTCCGATTGAAACGCCAGGCGACCATGGTATCGATCCGGTCAAAGCTGTTCATGACCACGACTACGTGGATTTCTGGAAGGATGCTTTCGCCCGCTGGCAAGTTGAAGCAGGCGATGCAGAAGCCATCCCGACCTACCATCCCGGCAAGCGGGCGGGCAGGAAATCCTCATCCATCTTCGGGCAGCTCGGCTGGTATGCAACCGACACCTCGGTTCCCCTGAAGGAAAACACCTACGAGGCGATCTATTGGTCTGCCCAGACGGCGATTGAAGCCGCAGACCGCGTGGCCGCTGGCGAGCGGATGATCTATGGCCTTTGCCGTCCGCCGGGACATCACGCGCTCTCGAATGGCGCCAATGGTTTTTGTATCTTCAACAATGCAGCCGTTGCCGCTCAGAGATTGCGCGGCACCTATTCCAAGGTTGCCGTGTTCGACATTGACACCCACACCGGCAACGGCACCATGGATATTTTCTATGATCGTGCAGATGTCTTTGTGTGCTCGATCCACGTCGACCCCGACGTTTACCCGACTTACTACCTTGGTTATGCGGATGAAAAAGGGGAAGCCGAAGGCCTTGGCGCGACGCTGAACCTAACCCTGCAGCCGGGTGATGCCGAGGACGCAATTCTCAACCGTTTTCGGGAAGGTGTGCAAGCCATTCAGGCTTTTGGAGCCGAAGCATTGGTCATTTCCCTCGGCTTCGACATGGCCGAAGACGATCCCCTGTCGGAGGTTGGAATGACCGGCAAGGGGTTCGAGACAATGGCCCGCGAGATCGTGCGGATGGGCTTGCCAACAGCCTTGATTCAGGAAGGCGGCTACCTTGGGCCATCCCTTTCAAACAACGCCGAAGCTTTCCTGACAGCCAGCCGCGACGAACTGCAAACAAGCGGGAGCTGATTACCTAAAACGGCAAGCCAGCCTTCCCGGCTGTCTGCCCAGGTCACAGGCCCAATTACAGCCTCATGACCTTGCAGAATTCACCGTTTAAACAATGCTGTTGCGTTCGGCCTCACTGCAAACGCAACAGCATGCCCGCCATCAACTGCGCGCGTTCCACCAGACTGTCGATGAAAATGTGTTCGTCGAGCGTGTGCAATCCCCGGCCGCGAACCCCAATCGAATCCAGAGTCGGAATTCCCATCGCGCCGGTGAAGTTGCCATCCGATCCGCCACCGGCACTGCCGTGGGTCAGGTCGAAACCAATTTCACCAGCAATATCCTTGGCAAGATCATACATGGCCAACGTGCCCGCATCCGGCTCCCAAACCGGGCGGGTCACACCGCGTGTGACTTCGAAGACCACGCCATTTTCCTCACCATTAAGGCCGAGCATGCGTTCAACACCCTCATCGAGATCAGCCTGACGCTTCGCCATGCTGAGCACTTCGGCGGAGCAAACAGATGAAACACAGTTGACCCACTGGCCTCCGTTCACCACACCGACGCTGAAGGTACAGTCCGGCGTCGTCATAGCCTCGATTTCGAGGATCTTTTTCGCCATAGCGGCAATTGCGGAACGTCCGTCTTCCAGCGCCCAACTCGCGTGGCTTGGTTTCCCCTTGGCCGCCAGGTTGAACCGTGCAATCGCGTAGCGTCCGGTAACAGCACCACCATCCGCGCTGGCAGGTTCTGGCACCAAAACATACTTGTTCTTGGCCGCTTCCATCTCGATCAACTCGCGGGTTGAAGGCGTTCCCACCTCTTCATCCGGGGTAAATAGGATTGTCACAGGAAGTGGCGTTTCCAAACCGGCAAGAGCCATTTTGCGTAAAGCTTCGATGGCGAGATAATTTCCCGCTTTCATGTCCATCACACCCGGTCCATAGCACCTGCCATCCTCGATCCGCCAAGGCAGCGCATCAAGTGTCCCAATGGGGTGAACCGTGTCGAGGTGACCCGAAATCAGGATGCCCGGCTGCCCGGAGTTCTTGTGCGGAAAGGTCGCGCGCACCGATCCGCCGAACCCTGCCCTGCCCGGAATCCGCTCAATAGATGCTCCAGCTGCAACCAGATCATAGGTTGCCAAATCCATCATCCTGTCGACCGCGGCCGCATCATACGTCGGGCTTTCGCATTCAACCCATGGCTTGAGACCTGCAAGGATGTTGTCGGTATCGAAACCAAGGCGAGCAAAGGCCATCGGAAAAGTCTCCTGAAATTCGGACCGGGAAAAATGAAAACGGGAGATGGAGCACTATCCGCCCGTGACCATCGCTAGAAAGTACGCTGCAGCATCGCACAGCCTGCCAAGAGCTTCAATAAAACGGATTAAAAACAACGCGAAGCTAGGGTGCCCTCGTCAAACAATCAGGCGTAAGACACCGTTTGGGGCATCGGGAGTTCGTCCCTCCAAGGCGGATTTGCCCCGGCCCTGGAGACTGTCACAGCCGCTGTTTTCGCTCCAAATTCCAAGGCCTTCACCAATGTCTCCCCGGACATCTTCGAAATGGCCTGCTTCGTTAGCTGACCATCTCCCTGCAGCGATGCCAGAAACCCCGCGTTGAACGTATCGCCGGCTCCAACCGTATCCACGACATCGACTCTCTTGCCCGCAATATCAACAGCAAGACCTGACGCCGTATAGGCGGAGGCACCGTCGGCCCCGCGAGTCACGACAACGACCGAAATGCCCTGCTGATGGAGTTCGGCAGCCTTATCCTGGTGAGACTGTTCTCCTGGCAGGATCCAATCGAGATCTTCATCAGAGACTTTGACCATATCCGCATGCGCAAGCATCCTATCGAGCCTTGCACGATAGCGCTTTTCATCCCGAATGAAGCCAGGCCGAATGTTCGGGTCCAGCATGATGACCTTGCCATCTGCCTGTGAGACAAGAAGATCGGCATACACCTCCGCACAAGGCTCCACGGCCAGACTGATGCCGCCAAAAAACAGTGCATTGACCGCATCGGATATCTCCGGCAGGTCGGCTTCGCCGAGCATACGCCCAGCGGAATTCTCGTCATAAAAGGTGTAGGTTGCCTGACCACCTTCCAGCCGGACAAATGCCAGGGTCGTCGGACGATCACTTCGGATGCAAAGCGCCGTACCGACGCGGCTCTCCGTCAAAGCCTCTTCGAGCACAACCCCAAACAAATCCGTAGACAGGCCCGTCAGCATAGACGTTTCGATACCCAACCGCCCCAGAGCAATCGCCGTATTGAAAACGGCGCCCCCGGCATGCGGAACGAACCCGGCCGGGCCAGCAACGGTCGGCCCAGGTATCATGTCGATAAGGGCTTCACCACAGCACAGGATCATCTCAAACACCTTCTTCTTTTAAAAAGTCTCGCAGGACGGAGCGCGGACCCTTGCTCCATAATGCATTCAGATGCCGGGAGAAAGCCGATACGAAGATTTCATTCTCACCCAGGTCGCCGAAAATCTCGGAAATGCTCAAGAAGACCGACGGCTTCTCTTGTGAGGCAACCGCCGCCTTTTGCAGCAGAAGCTTGCGCTCGTCCTCAAGCAAAAGATCCATATCGGTATCGGCGGTCGCCGCGCAATACCGGCACCACAGGGCAACCTCCAGCGAAAGCCCGTCAATCGGCCGCCCGACATCGAGAGCGTCGAGGATCGTCGGTATGATGAATTTTGGTTGCCGGTTTGAGCCATCCAGGCATAACCGCGAAACCGTATCAGCGACCGCTGAATTTCCGAAGCGCCTTATGCAGGTCTCAAGATAGTCCTCGAAATCAATACCGGGAATTGCGGGGACCATCGGAATAACCTCGGTCCGGATAAGCCGCCGGAGCCAGTTGGACACGTCCGGATCAGCCATTGCCTCATGAACATAATGATGCCCGAGCAATGCAGATGCATAGGCAATCGCTGCATGGCCTCCATTCAGGATACGCAACTTCATCAGCTCGTATGGCGCGACATCCGGAACGAACTCGACCCCGACCTCCTCCAGCCTCGGCCGTCCTGCCGGAAAATCGTCTTCCATCACCCACTGACGAAAAGGTTCGCAAGCGACGGGAGCTGCATCATCGATACCAAAGTTGTCGCGCACGAGTGTCACTTCACGTTCCGAGGTCGCCGGTGTGATGCAATCCACCATGCTGCTTGGAAAGGCCACATTGCTTGCGATCCATCCGGCAAGATCAGGCGTCATTTCTCTGGCGAGGCCGAGGACGGTCTGTTTGGCCACACGGCCGTTTTCCGGCAGATTATCGCAGGAAAGGACCGTGAAGGGTTGAAGGCCCTTGTCTTTTCGAAGCCCCAAAGCAGAGATTATCAACCCGAATACTGTTTCTGGAGCTCCAGGATTGGCAATATCGTGCTGAAGGTCCGGGTGTGAGAGATCAAGCCCCCCTGTCTTGGCATCGACGTAATATCCGCCTTCCGTGATCGTCAAAGATACAATCCGGATCTCAGGCTGCAAAAGAGCTGCCAGGAGGGAGGATGGATCGATATCCGCGAAATCGATCATCACACCCGTCACGCGAGCGCTAAGCCCGGCCGGATCAAGTTCCACGACAGTTGTCAGCCAATCCTGACCAGCCAGGCGGTCGCGCATGGCTTGATCATAGGACTTAACGCCAGCCCCGATAATCGCCCAATCATGATCGAGCCCCTTGTTAAACAGGCGATCAAGGTAGACTGCCTGATGGGCCCGATGAAAATTACCAACACCAATGTGCACGATACCGGCGGTGAGCTGTTCGCGAGCATAAGCAGGTTTGCTGGTATCAGACGTGATCTCTGGCAACGTGGACAAAGACAATTTGGTTGTCACATTCGCCTCTATTGTTGAGCTTGATCCGGAGAGGAAATCCGGACTGTTAATTGAAAAAACAGCGGGAGAGGATCTGGCAACCGGTCAGCCCATCCAATTGCAGCCATCGACCACACCGGGAGCGATGGCAGCCGCAGTTTCCCCCCGCTTTCGCCAGATCAACGTCGCCAATCAGAACATTTGCGCCTTCCCCGGCATAAGCCGCCGCAAAGGCACGCCAGATCCCCCGTGCGCTGCGGGCTATGAGAGCGGTTTTATCTTGTAAGCGCATCATCACAGTGTCGTCCCGTCCGCCGCGAAACGGTGCAGATGCTCCGCGTCAGGTGTGACATGGACCGTATCTCCGTGATGCACACCGGCCTCGCCCTGAACGCGGACTGTCAGCGCGTCCATACCATCGACATGCACATACAAAAACGTATCGGACCCGAGATGTTCAGCCACACCAACCCGGCCTGACCATGCCCCATCCGTCGTGGAAACACTCAAATGCTCCGGCCTGATACCGATTGTCTGAGCGCCAAATTTCTCAGCCCTTTCACCCTCGATGAAGTTCATCTTCGGTGAGCCTATGAAGCCAGCGACAAACTTGTTGGCGGGCCGGCGGTACAATTCAAGCGGCGATCCGACCTGCTCTATCCGCCCCGCATGCAACACCACAATCTTGTCTGCCATGGTCATGGCTTCGACCTGATCGTGGGTTACGTAAATCATCGTTGTTTTCAGGGACTGGTGCAGTTCCGAAATCTCGAGACGCATGTTGACCCGAAGTGCCGCATCCAGGTTCGACAGAGGCTCATCGAACAGAAAAGCGGAAGGTTCGCGAACGATGGCACGCCCAATGGCGACACGCTGACGCTGACCTCCCGACAATTGGCCCGGACGCCGTTCCAGATAATCGGTGAGATTCAAGGTCGCCGCTGCGGAAGTGACCCGTCGCTCTTGCTCGTCCGCGTCCATTTTCGCCATTTTGAGCGGAAAGGCGATGTTCTTGCGCACGGACATATGCGGGTAAAGCGCATAGGACTGGAACACCATGGCCAACCCACGCTTGGCGGGCGGCACTTCGGTCGCATCCGCGCTGTCGATTTCAATATGGCCGCTCGTGACGTCCTCCAATCCGGCGATCAGCCGCAAAAGAGTCGACTTGCCGCATCCCGATGGCCCAACGAAGACGACGAATTCGCCGTCCTCTATGTCAAGATCGAGAGGCGGAATGACCTCAGCATCGCCGAAGGACTTGGTGACTTTCTTCAGAGATATCTTACCCATCGTACGAAACCCTATTTCACAGCGCCGAAGGTGAGACCGCGCACCAGTTGTTTTTGACTGAACCAGCCGAGGATCAGGATCGGAGCAATCGCGAGCGTCGAGGCCGCTGATAATTTGGCGTAAAAGAGCCCTTCCGGACTGGAGTAACTGGCAATGAACGCTGTCAGCGGCGCGGCCTTGGTTGCGGTCAGGTTGAGTGTCCAGAACGCTTCGTTCCAGGCAAGGATGACATTCAACAGCAAGGTGGAAGCAATTCCCGGCACCGCCATGGGTGTGAGAACATGAACGACTTCGTTCCAGAGAGTTGCCCCGTCCATGCGGGCAGCTTCCAGGATCTCCCCAGGGATTTCCTTGAAGTATGTGAACAGCATCCAGACAATGATCGGTAGGTTGATCAAGGTCAGGACAATCACCAGCCCAAGCCGGGTATCAAGCAGGCCTGTATCGCGGAACAGAAGGTAGATCGGGATCAGCACCCCCACCGGCGGAAGCATCTTGGTGGACAACATCCACATCAGAACATCCTTCGTCCGCTTGCCTGGAACAAAAGCCATGGACCATGCGGCAGGGATCGCGATCAGCAGTCCCAAAAGGGTCGAACCGACCGAGATGATGACCGAGTTCATGAAATGCAGAAAGTAGTTCGATCTCTGATTCACCTCGGTGTAGTTCTCCAAAGTCCAATCGAAAAACAGGAAAGATGGCGGTGAAGCGATTGCCTCGGCTTCGGTCTTGAAGCTCGTCAGGATCGTCCAGAGGATGGGGAAGAACAGCGACAGCCCAATCGTCCAGGCAATAACGGTCACAAGAATCTTCCGCTGATTGGAAACACGTCGTGACATTTCTCAGGCCTCCAGGTTCTTGCCGATCATCCGCATCAGGAAAACCGCAACGATGTTGGCCAGGATGACGGCAACAATGCCGCCGGCGGATCCACCTCCAACGTCGAACTGCAGCAGTGATTGGGCGTAGACGAGATAGGTGATGTTTGTTGAGGCATATCCGGGCCCACCGTTGGTCGTGACCAGAATTTCCGCGAACACCGACAGGAGAAAAATCGTCTGGATCAGGATCACCACGGTGATCGCACGCGCTAGGTGCGGCAGCATGATGTACCAGAACCGGCTGAGCCAACTTGCCCCGTCCATCTCGGCCGCCTCAAGCTGTTCCTGGTCCAGCGACTGAAGCGCCGTCAGCAGGATCAGGGTTGCAAACGGCAGCCACTGCCAGGCGACGATCAGGATGATCGAGAACAGCGGCGCATGGGCAAGAAAATCGAACGGTTCCAGCCCCAGACCTTTGGCGAGGTGAGCAAAAAGGCCGTTCACCGGATTCATGAACATGTTCTTCCAGACCAAGGCTGAAACCGTCGGCATGACGAAGAACGGTGCAATCACCAGAATCCGGACGATCCCCTGCCCCCAGAAGGGTTGATCAAGCAAAAGTGCAAGCCCTGTCCCCCCGACAATGGTTATCAGCAAAACCCCGACGACCAGGAGAATTGTGTTTGTCAGCGCTTCAAAGAAGGCCGGGTCTGTCAGAAAGAATTCGTAGTTGGTGAAACCGATGAACTGTTCCATTCCCGGCATCAAAAGATTGTAGCTCAGGAACGAAAAGTAGATGGTCATGGAGAGCGGCACGATCATCCAGCCAAGCAACAGAAGCACAGCAGGTGAGATCATGAACCGCGCAGCAGTGCGGGAATGAGCAGTAGCCATTGGTCCAGCCCGTTCAATTCGGGAAAAAGGGAGACCGGCCCACTTGAGCCGGTCTCAGGTCAGGCATCAATTACTTGATGTAGCCGGCCTTCTTCATGGTCCGCTCAGAAAGCGCCTGAGCGTTTGCCAAGGCCTGATCGGCCGTCACGTTCCCGGCCAGAGCCGCGGAAAAGGCCTGACCGACCGCCGTCGCCAACCCCTGGAACTCAGGAATTGCGACAAACTGCACACCGACATAGGGCACAGGGTCGACCGTCGGATGGACAGGATCGGCCGAGTTGATGCTGTCGAGCGTCATCTTGGCGAAGGGAACTTTCTGGTATTCCGGGTTCTCGTAAAGCGACGTGCGGGTGCCCGGGGGAACGTTTGCCCAACCTTCCTTCTCGGCCACCAGTTCCAGGTACTCCTTGGAAGTTGCCCAAGCGATGAACTTCTTGGCAGCCTCTTCCTTCTGGGTTCCTGCCGGAATGGCGAGAGTCCACGCCCACAGCCAGTTGCCGCGCTTGCCAAGGCCGTTATCCGGAGCCAGGGCAAAACCGACTTTGTCCGCGACGGTGCTGTCTTCCGGATTTGTCACGAAGGACGCCGCAACGGTTGCGTCGATCCACATGCCGCATTTACCGGTCTGGAACAGCGAGAGGTTCTCGTTGAACCCATTGGAAGAGGCTCCTGGAGGGCCTGCATCATTCATGAGGTCGATATAGAAGTTCAGGGTGTTCTTCCATGCTTCGCCGTCGAATTGCGGGTTCCAGTTTTCGTCGAACCAGCGTGCTCCGAATGAATTGGCCGTTGCCGTCAGGAACGCCATGTTCTCGCCCCAGCCGGCCTTACCGCGCAGGCAAACGCCGTAGACTTCATTCTCCTTGTCGGTCATGGCACGGGCGGCCTTGCCAATGAAGTCCCAGGTCGGCGCATCCGGCATTTCCAGCCCGGCCTTCTCCATCAGATCCTTGCGGTACATGACCATGGAGCTTTCGCCATAAAACGGTGCTGCATAGAGCTCACCATCAATGGTCAGGCCGCCGCGGATAGCCGGCAGGATGTCATCCACGTCGTAAGAGGCGGGTAGGTCATTCAAAGAGACAAGCCAGCCCTGCTTGCCCCAGATCGGCACTTCGTATGTTCCGATCGTCATAACGTCGAACTGACCGCCTTTGGTGGCAATGTCCGTGGTGACGCGCTGACGCAAAACGTTTTCTTCCATGGTCAGCCATTCCAGCTCGATGTCCGGGTTCTTGGCTGTGAAATCATCCGTTAGTTTTTGCATACGGATCATATCGCCGTTGTTCACGGTCGCGATTGTCAGCTTTTCAGCATACGCAGACGAGACAACAAACGTGAGAGCGGTCGCGCCCAAAAGGGCACGTGAAAAAGGGGTCATGTTTTCCTCCCAAGGCTCAAATGAGCATTTGCTAATTTGACGGGCAAATACTCACAAAAGAGTCGAGCGCAGTCAACATCCCGAAACACCGGCAGCGTAACTTTCGTTGCTGCGATGCGAAAAATTCATATTTTTCAATTCTGTAATGGAAGTATAATTTCGCGCACTCATGCGCCATCCGGCATATCCGGATCTGTTTGACGCGAAAACTCAGCGAACGAGAGGCGCAACCATGGCGTTTTACGAAGTGGCCACGTAACCACCCACCGTTGTCGAAGGCAAAAAAAGCGGAAGCGGCGGCCCTAACCGGCCAGTAGGTCCTCGGCCGTCGCCTCATTCGTGATCAGCCCGTTGATGAGCCTTCCACGCAGTGCGCCGAGGATCGCATTCACCTTCATCTGACCGGCCGCAATACCTATGACCGGCTTTGAATTGGCGGGCAGCAGGGGAGCACTGGCCACCCGGTCATTCGTCAGGCCTTTTATCAACTCACCATCCCGGTCATAGACCCAGCTGGTGATTTCCCCCATGGCCCCGGCATCGCAAAGGGCTTCCAGTTCGTCGCGGGTAACAAACCCGTCGACGTGGAGCGGAGCAGTTTCATCCATGTTTCCAACACCCACGAACGTCGCGTCCGCCATCTTGGAAAGTTCCAGAATGTTGTGAACCGGTTCCTGACTATGTAACAGGGAGCGTTCTTCAGGCGACCTGGCGAAAACAGGCAACGGCATCGGATAGTGGCGGGCATTCACCCGGTCCGCCATCCGGATAATCACGTTATAAGCTGATGCCGAGCCATCGAAGTTCATATTGCCCAGCAGGGAAACGATCTTGTGATGCGGGCAGTCCATTTTGGGCAGCTGTTCGACAGAAGCCCGCAAGGCCCGACCTGTTCCAAAAGCAATCACCTTTGGCTCATCCGCCTTCAGGTGCCGCTCCATCTCGGCTGCTGCGGCCTGAGCCAAACCAACGATTGAAGATGGTGTTGCGGGATCGCTTGGCACGACCTCGCACATAGCCAGACCAAAGTGGTCTTTCATCTTCTCAGCCAGTTCCATGCAACGGGCAATTGGATGATCGAGACGGACCTTGATCAGGCGTTCGCTGACTGCAAGAGACACCAGACGCTGGGCGGATTGTCTGGAAACACCCAACTTTCGGGCAATTTCATCCTGGGTGTTGCCGGCAACATAATAAAGCCAGCCCGCACGAGCTGCTTCATCCAGACGACTGGGATCATTCTCATTTCTTGCCGCCATCAACTGCGCCTGCCGTTAGTCTCTCTTCAGGTTAGGCGCCATAGCAAAAAAAGCGGCCCAAGTGTCAAAAAATGGCACCCGTCGCGGTAATTCAGCAGCTTCCGCATCTTTGGCATCCAGATGGCTTCCACCGACGAAATGCCACACTCTCATCCCAGCGGACTGTGCCGCATGAAGACCAGGCACACTGTCCTCAATCACCAGACACGCCTCTGGCACTACCCCGCTGGAGGACGCCGCATGCAGAAAAAGATCTGGTGCCGGCTTGCCATTCGCAACCTCGGACGCAGTAAAAACAGCGCCGCCAAAGAAGCGATTCAGGCCGGTGATGGCAAGAGACCGGGCCGCCCGTTCGGGACTGCTGCTCGTCGCAACGCAGCAAGCAACTCCTAGCTCCGCAAGCACCTCTTCGATGCCCTCGACAGGCTTCAGTTCATGTTCAAAAGCTGCCAGCAGAGTAGCACGGTAGCCCGTTTCAAAATCCGAAGGCAGTTCAATCTCGAAGTCCCGCCGTATGCTGGCAGCCACTTTCGGAAAGCTCCGCCCCAGGAAATGTGTCTTGAAATAATGCCAATCCACCGGCACCTGAAGGTCACGCAGCGCCGCCATCAAGACACGGGCACTGATGATTTCACTGTCAATCAAAACACCGTCGCAATCGAAAATGACAAGTTCGATGCCATCTGTTTCAGGAGGAGACATTTAAAGCCTTGTACTCATGGGAGCCTGTAACCGTTGAACGGCGACGGCATAGCAATAGGCCCTCGACCGCCGGGAGCCAAGCTTGAAAACCCAACACTCCTTCCGCTGCGAAACGCTTTCCTCCATCACTGCGGAAACGTCGACCTCCAGCGTTTGATGAATTGCTCCCGTTTCTGCCGGTCCAGCGAAACCAGAAGAGAAGGGGAAAGACCGATCGGACGTAAAGCTGTTTCACTGATTGCCCCACCCGGGTATCCATCTTCACCTCCGAAAACCGGAGTCAGAAGCAAAACCCTTTGCAGCTCCGCCTGTCCTGCGGGCGAAAGCAGAAAATCCAGAAACCTCTTGGCATCATCCGGATTGGTACCCTGTTTCGGGATCATCAACGCACGGGAGAGAACAAGCGTATAATCCTCGGGCAAAACAACTTCGATGCGATCATCACGCTTGGCAAAACCGAGCGCATAAGACCCCAGAACATTATAGGCAATCAGATATCTTCCATCTGCAACGCCTTCGATAATCTCGGCGGAGCAGCAGGTTGCCGTTGCCCCTGTTCGTCCCAATGACTCTAAAAGCGCACCGAAGGTTGTCGCTTCACGGGAATCTGAAAATGCAAAGAGATAACCGAGACCGGACTGTTCGATATCGTAGGTAGCAACCCGCCCTGCATAGCGGGACTGCGAGGGACGCAGCAAATCGAGAAGGTCGAAGCGGCTTTTCGGGACTTCCGAAGGCGGCACCAAAGCCCGGTTATAGACCATCACCGCAGGTTCGCGCGTAATGCCCCACAGCTCATCCCGCCACTTCAGCGCATCAGGCAGAGAGGACGATTCTGGCGAATGATATGTCAGCGCGCAGGCGTCATTGACCAGTTTGACCATCTGATGCACACCGGAACTGATAATCAGATCCGCTCCGACCGTGCCCTCACGGCAGTCACGCAGGCTGAGCTCATAGAGGTCATTCGACCCCCATTGCTCATAGGAGACGGCAAGCCCCGGGCGCGTTTTCAAGAACGCCTCGACCACCGGAGCAAAAACGGAGATGTCCGTCGTCGAACGTATCAGCATTTGCCGGGAGGGCTGCGCCGGACCAAACCGGCGGACAACTTCCTGAGCCTCCACCGAGGCAGCGGAGAAACCGGCCGCGGCGGCGAACAGCAAAAGCGGCGGAATAAGTCGAGCGACCCAGCCAAACCTCATCCCTCACCTCCAGCGCGTGGCAGAACAATCTCGGCCCTGAAGCCGCGTTCCCCATCCGGGCCTAACTGGAGCTGACCATCGAAGGCCTCTGCAACCGACTTGGCTATAGAAAGCCCAAGCCCCGCACTATTGCCCTTCGAGGCTGCCGTTCGTGTGAACCGCTGACCAAGAGCGTTCCGCACTTCTTCAGGCGGGCCTTTGCCCTCGTCTTGAACCCAGATACGGCTGCTTCCCTCTTGACGGCTGGCCCCGATGTGAACAACTCCCGTTCCATGTTTCAAAGCATTTTGCAGAAGATTTTTGACCGCTTCGGCAAGTGAAGGCCCGTCAGCCAGCACCAAGACCGGATCGTCATCGATAACAAGATGGACCTCCCGACCGGGAGCCAGAAGGCGATGATCCTCATCTTCCATCACCTCAAGCGCCACATCCCGAAGGTCGATAATCTCCCGGCGCACGCTGTCGCTGCGATGCATGACCAGCGCCCGGCTGAGCATCTGATCCAGGAGCCTCCCAAGACTGACTGACCTTTGATGGATCGTGTCGACGATCATCTTCCGGCGGGCTTCGTCCTCCTCCTCAGCAGCCAGATCCGCTTGGGCGCGGAGAGCTGCAACCGGTGTGCGCAATTGATGAGCCGTATCTGAAATCAGGTTTCGCATGGACCCCATCTGACGATCCAACCGTGCCATGAACCCGTTCAAAGCACTGATCAAAACAGCAGCTTCACGCGGAACCGCCGGGTCCATAGGCGTGAGATCATGCGGATCCCGCCGCGAAAACATTTCTCCGATGCGGTCCAAAGGCTTCAGGGCGGAACGGACAACGAGGCCAGCCAGCAGCAGCATGATACTTCCGGAGATGACAAGAACTGCCAGGGCATTTCGCGTGATATCGAGCGCCAGAGCGTTCCTGGCCATCAATGTCTGACCGACAATGATCTCAACAGTCCCGTTTAGCTCCCGTTCTGCGAAGCGCCGGGAAACCGCGGCATAGCGGGCCGGTTCACCGAGAAAGTCGGCATCGTAGAACTGAACATCCCCTTTCGATGCCTTGCCCGGAGCGGCAAGATCCTCGTAACCGGTCAGCGTCCTGCCATCGACGCCAATCACCCGGTAGGCGATCCGGTCATCAGGCGCCAAAGCCAACAGTTCGAATGCCGAAATCGGCAAATCGACAACAGCGTGACCGTCGAGCACGAAGATCGATGCCGCAATATCGTTCGCAGCCCCCAGCAAAAGGCGATCATAAGCCTCACGCGCAGCAGTCCGGCCATAACCAAAGGCGGCAAGGGAAACGAAGAGACCTCCGAGCAACAAAAGAGAGGCAACGGCGAGCGACACGCGCGCGGTCAGAGACATCGTCGCCAAGGTCAAACGCCAGCTACGCATCAAGATGTCTCATTCACATCAAGTTTGTAACCAAGGCCACGCTGAGTTTCGATGCGAACCCCGGTGTCCGCCAGTTTCTTGCGCAGGCGGCCGACATAAAGTTCAATCGCATTCAATCCGACATCCGCATCGTCAAAAGAAAAAAGCCCTTCGAACAAGCGCTCCTTGCTCATCACCTTGCCACGATTTCGAACGAATAATTCGAAAAGCGACATTTCCCGCCGGGTCAATGTCATGGGCACACCATCCTTGCGCAGCACACGTGCCGTCGGATTGAAGCTGAGCGTGCCAAGTACGATCTCAGCCCTCTTGTCTGCCTGCTCCCGCCTGTACAAGGCCTGAATCCTTGCTTCCAGTTCCCGTTGATCAAACGGTTTCACCAGATAGTCATCGGCACCAAGATTGAGGGAAGAGACCCTGTCATCGACGGAAAATTGAGCTGTCAGCATTAGGACAGGCGTCCGGTCTCCAGCTGCCCGCATTTCCTGCAGAAGCTCTGTGCCAACACCGTCCGGCAAGTTGATGTCGAGTACAATCACATCATACCCCTGCACATCCAAAAAACCGCGTGCATCCGCAAGTGTTTGAGCCAGATCACAGGCAATTCCCAAACGGCCGAGCCGGATCATGACGGCCTCGGCCATGTCGGATGTATCTTCAACGAGCAACAGGCGCACGCGGTTGTCTCCCTACACGTGTTCTGCGACGCATGAACACAGTCTTGCAACGGCACGTCAAACCTCTGACAGGTTAATGACAGTTTCAAGCACTAACATTCCTCACCGCCCCACTGCGAGGAGCCCAGACATACTGGGGCAGTGGAGCGCCAACAGCCCCAAAAAGGCTGCATGATGATGGAGGAAACATATCATGGCACTTAAGTTCACCGGCCGCATTCTGGCCGCAGCAGTTCTCGGCATGTCCACCGCAGGTGTTCAGGCCGCAGATTTCACACCTGAAAACCCCGAATGCATCGCCCCGGCCAATCCCGGCGGCGGCTGGGACTTTACATGCCGTCAGGTCGGTAAATCTCTTCAGGATCAAAAACTAATCCCGTCCACGATGCAGGTCGTTAACATGGCCGGCGGTGGCGGCGGCGTTGCTTTCGCCTATGTCACCAGCAAGCGTGCCGATGACAACGATCTGGTGGTCGCAGCCTCTTCCGCGACAGCCACCCGCCTCGCACAGGGCGCCTACCCCGGGAACACCCGTGATCAGGTTCGCTGGATTTCCGCTGTAGGTGCCGACTATGGCGTCATCGCGGTTGCCGCTGACAGCAAAATCAATACGCTCACTGAGCTTCTCGATTCCATCAAGGAAGATCCGCGCTCTATTGCAGTCGCCGGCGGTTCAGCAGTAGGCGGCTGGGATCACTTGAAGGTCCTCATTGCAGCCAAGGCTTATGGCGTCGATGACGTCCGCAAAGTCAAATACATTGCCTTTGACGGCGGTGGCGAAGCGGTCACACAGCTTCTCGCCGGTTCCGTGCAGGCCTTCACCGGCGACATTTCAGAAGCCAAAGGTTTCGTGGACAGCGGCGATATAAAGATCCTCGCGGTTCTGGCTCCAGAACGCCTGCCAGGTGAGTTCGCGAAATTCCCGACAGCCAAGGAACAGGGTGTCGACGCCATCGGCGCGAACTGGCGTGGGTTCTATGGCCCGGGCAACATGAGCGATGAAGCTTATGCTTATTGGGTCGATGCCATCTCCAAGCTTTATGCTTCCGACGAATGGAAAGCCGTGATGGCTCAGAATGGCCTTGCACCGCTCGCCCTGCAGGGTGCTGAGTTTGAAACTTTCGTCAGCCAGTCTGTCGACTCCATCACCGAAATCTCCAAAGAGATCGGCATTTTGAAGTAAGCTGCCAAGGAGGCTGGCGTGAGCATGCCCTCGCGCCAGCCTTTCTGTATCTGCACGCCAGTCCTAAAATGGCGACTTAAACAACAATAAGCTGGGAGGGACACCTGTGAGTGACCGTATATTCGGCGGGATTGGTCTCAGTCTCGCTCTGTTTTTTATGTGGCAGTCCACGCTGATCGAAGAGAGCTTTCTGTCCGATGAAGTTGGACCCAAGGCCTTCCCGATTATCATCTGTATCGTGATGGCCCTGTCCTCGCTCTACTTCCTCTTGAAGCCGGATAAGGAACCTCACTGGCCCAAGCTTGGCCGTTTCGCAGAGATCGCCTTCGCGGCCCTCGTGATGGTTGCTTATGCCATGGCCCTGCCGGAGGTAGGCTTCTTGATCGCGACCGCCGTCGCATCGGCTTATCTGACCTGGCGCCTCGGCACAGCACCGCTGACATCGATTGTCGCCGGCGTCCTCACATCGGGTGGCATCTACCTTGTCTTCCGGATCATCCTCGGGCTTTCACTCGCCCGCGGCCCATTCGGCTTTTAAAAGGAGACACAGAAGATGGACACTCTTGGTTCTCTCGCTGACGGTTTTATCGTCGCTTTAACCTGGCAAAATATCTTTCTGGCATTCCTTGGCTGTCTTCTCGGCACGATCATGGGAGCCTTGCCGGGCCTCGGTCCGTCTAACGGTGTGGCTATTTTGATCCCACTGGCCTTCACTCTTGGCCTTGGCGCGACCCCATCCCTTATTCTCCTGACCTCGGTCTATTATGGCGCCATGTATGGCGGGCGCATTTCTTCGATCCTGCTGAATATTCCAGGCGATGAGCCGGCCCTTATGACAACTCTGGACGGCTATCCAATGGCCAAGCAGGGACGGGCAGGAGAAGCTCTCGCCCTGTCTGGGATAGCCTCGTTTGTAGGTGCTTTTTTCGCCACGTGGGGGCTGGTCTTCCTGGCGCCCCAGCTGGTGAAAATCGCTCTCCTGTTCGGACCGGCAGAATACTTCGCCCTCTTCGCCCTTGCATTCGCAACGCTTGGCGGTATTTCGTCGACCAATCAGGCGAAGTCCGCCTTCGCTGCGTCTCTCGGTCTCGGCCTCGCGACCATAGGTATTGACGGTCAGACCGGGGTTCCACGTTTCACCTTTGGCGAAGTCCATCTTTATGATGGCATCGACTTCCTCGTTGCCATCGTCGGCCTGTTCGCTCTTTCCGAGGTGTTCATTTTCCTGGAACACCGCAACAAGGATAGCGTCGACGATTCCAAGGTGAAGGTGGGCCGTATCATTCCTCCATTCAGTTTGATCAAAAGCTGTACGCCAACCATGTTGCGCACCAGCCTTCTCGGCTTCATTGCAGGGGTTCTGCCGGGCGCCGGCGCCTCGCTGGGGTCTTTCATCTCCTATTCGATGGAAAAGCGGCTGGTCGACAAGGAAGGCACATTCGGAACCGGTGACCCGCGCGGAGTTGCTGCTCCAGAGGCAGGCAATAACGCCGCAGCGGGCGGAGCGCTCGTTCCCATGCTTGCTCTCGGCGTTCCAGGCTCAGGAACAACCGCCGTTCTGCTGGCTGTCCTGTTGTCCCTCAACATCACTCCGGGTCCGCTGTTGTTCAGCCAGAACCCCGATGTGGTCTGGGGGCTGATCGCCGCCCTTTTCATTGCCAACTTCATGCTGTTGGCGATGAACATACCGATGGTCGGGCTCTTCACCCGCCTTCTGCTGATCCCTTCACGCATCCTGATGCCGATCGTTGCCATGATCTCCTTCGTCGGTATCTACGGCATTTCAGGATCGACCTTCGATCTGCTCGTCATGATCGGGTTCGGTGTGTTGGGTTGGGTTCTGCGGAAACTCGATGTGCCTCTGGTTCCGGTTATCCTGGGCACCCTGCTTGGCAATGCGATGGAATCGAACCTGCGCCGGGCTGTCACCATTTCCAATGGAGACTGGTCAACGTTGGTCGCCTCTCCCTTGTCCATCACACTTTGGGCGATTGCTATCACGGGCTTCATCCTGCCTATCGTTTTCGGAAAGGTGCTGAAGTCCCGCATGCGTATGAAAAAAGACGAAGAAAGTGCCGTTACCGACTAACTGACTGTTGGCACAAAATCAGAAACGGGTGCGGATCATCTGTCTCCGCACCCGTTTTTTGTTCCTCAGTGTCTCCTTACGCAGGGAACTGCCAGTCGTCAGCCGCCGCAGCAATCTGTGCTGCCGTCTTCAATAACACCGGGCGGCAGCACTCCAGATCCTCGAAAGTCTTGAGCCGCGTTGAAGTGGTTATTGAAAGCGCGCCAAGAGCCCGTCTGGAGGCGCTCAAGATTGGCGCTGCGATGCAGATAATACCTGCTTCATGTTCCTCAAGATCATAGGAAACCCCGTCCAGCCGGATCTCCGCCAATTGCGCCCTCAAGGCTTCAGCGCTGGTCAGTGTTTTGCTGGTGAAGGGGTGGAAGGACTGTTTTCCGATTGCCAACGATAACTCCGGTTCGTCGAGAAATGCCAGGATAGCCTTGCCAACGCCTGTGCAATAGGCTGGACCGACCTTTCCGGCCTGCGAAAACATATCCAGCGGAGAAGCCGAATTCCGCTTGTCCACATAAAGTACCTGGCCATTGTCCATCTGAGCCAGATGCACCGTTTCGCCGGTCGTCTCCGCCAGTTTGTCAATAAAGGTGCGCGCGATCGGGGCAAGCGAGCTTTGCCGCCAGGCCGTATGAGCAAGACGCACAAGCCGGATTCCAAGAGAATACGTCTGCGTCTCATCGTCGTAGGTCAGCATACGCTGCCGAACGAGTGTTTTTAGAAACCGGTAGAGTGTTGCTTTGGGAAAAGGGCTCTCAGCAAGCAGCTCGCTGAAACGTACCGGATATCCCTTTTGCGCCACGTGTTCCAATGCCTCCAGGGCTTTTCCGACCGTGCCGTCACTCCCGTCCCGCGTTTTCATTTCAGTTTCTCCGCCGCCCGGTCAGCCGGAACCATCTATTGACAACCGCAAGCTCGAGCAAACATAGTCTCAATTAATGAACATTAGTTCCATTATTTGGAACAAATTGCAAATCACATCTTCGACCCAAAATGGGAGCATTTCCGATGTCCGCACTCTTTCCAGACCTCAAGGGCACCTCGGTCTTCATAACTGGTGGAGGGTCAGGCATTGGCGCGGCCCTGACCGCCGGCTTCCTTGCCCAGGGTGCGAAAGTCGCCTTTGTTCAACGTTCGGATGCCACCGCATTTTGCGATGAGATGGAAAAGGCGCACGGCAACCGCCCCTTGTACCTGCCCTGCGACATCACCGACATTCCCGCCCTCAAGGCTGCGATGGACAAGGCCGCGGACGCACACGGCACCATTTCCGTGCTTGTCAACAACGCTGCCAATGACCAGCGCCATGCAAGCGAGGACGTGACGGAAGAATACTGGGATTGGTGCCAGTCGATCAATCTGAAGCCCTACTTCTTCGCCTGTCAGCACGCGATCCCCGGCATGCGCCAGCAAGGCGGTGGCTCCATCATCAATTTCTCCTCCATCTCCTACATGATGGGCAACGCCGGTTATGCCGGCTACACAACCGCGAACTCCGGTATCAATGGCATGACCCGAAGCCTTGCACGGGAATTCGGACCTGACCACATCCGGGTCAACGCATTGGCTCCAGGTTGGGTTTTAACCCAGAAGCAAAAAGATCTTTGGGTAACACCGGACGCACTTGCTGCGCACATTGGACGGCAATGCCTTCCGGACGAAATCGTCCCGGAAGACATTGTCGATCCGGTTCTTTTCCTTGCCTCCGACTCAAGCCGCATGATGACCGGTCAGGCGCTCGTGATTGACGGTGGCGTGGTGGTAACAGGATGAGTTCCCTTCACCAGGCCAACTGGATCGCGACCGATTGGGGCACAACCCATTTGCGTGTCTGGTCGATGAGCCAATCAAATGAGATCCTCGACCACCGGCAATCCGAAAATGGCATGGGGAAACTGGCTTCAAGCCAGTTTGAGGCCGCGCTTCTGGACCTTGTGGAAGACTGTCTTCAACCCGGACGGCAAACACCCGTGGTGATCTGCGGCATGGCCGGGGCCCGCCAAGGCTGGATCGAGGCCCCTTACCTGACAACACCGTGTCCGCCGCCAGCGCTTTCCGAAGCGACGGTTGTTCCCGGCACAGACCCTCGGCTCGATGTCCGGATCCTGCCGGGCGTCAGGCAAATGACCCCCGCAGATGTCATGCGGGGCGAAGAAACACAGATCGCCGGTTTTCTATCTCTGGAACCGAAGTTTGAAGG
>JBNKOQ010000014.1:0-19841 GCA_050294735.1 Roseibium sp.
AGCGGATACTGCCGCGGACCTCAGTGAAGGAGACTATGTTGCCTTTCTCCAGGTTCGGGAGATCCACAGCAACGAAATCATCCTGGGTGAAAATGACAGGCACTTGAATTTCCGCGTTACGCTTTTCAAACCCACCCCGACGTCAGACCGGGTGTTTATGGCCACCTGGGTTCACCGCAACAATCTGCTGGGCCGGATTTATCTCGCGGCGATCATGCCATTTCACAAGGCCGTTGTTTATCAGATGGCGAAAGGCTTGGCGCCGGACAGGGCAGCCAGCTGAATTCGATACCCAAACCCCCTTCGCACAGGATCATTCCATGACTTCAATACTCATCACAGGCATCAATCGGGGCATTGGACAGGAACTGGCCAGAGCCGCGCTTGGCAAAGGCTGGACGGTTTACGGATCAGTCCGCACCGAGCAACAAGCGGACGACACCGCGAAGGTCCTGCCCGGTTTGAAACCACTCGTCTTCGATGTCACGGACAGAGAAGCCGTCTCCAATGCCGCGTCTAGCCTCAAAGCCCTCCTAGACATCGTGATCAACAATGCCGGGATCATCGGACCAGACCGCCAGTCTCCACTGGATATGGATTTCGACGGCTTCGCCCAGACGTTTGCCGTCAATACCCTGGCTCCGCTTGCGGTTTCTCAGGCGTTTCTACCGTACCTGCGCCAGTCCAACGGCGGCCGCATCGTGACCATTTCCAGCCAGATGGCGTGGATGGGATATGCGAAGTCGGACCGGATCGCCTACCGGGCATCCAAATCCGCGGTCAACAAGGTAATGCAGGGTCTTGCGACAGACCTTGAGCCGGAAGGAATTGCGGTCTGCCTGATCGACCCGGGTTGGGTGAAAACCGACATGGGCGGAGCCGACGCGGACAACAATCCGCTCGATGTAGCGGAAGGGATTTTGTCGCTCGCAGAAACCCTGACCGTTTCCCACACCGGGAAATTCTTCAAGTGGACGGGTGAGGAGCGGCCGTTCTAATCTGGCTGAAATTCAAGAGATTCGTTTTTAAAGGCATGTTCCATGTGCTGGCCTGATCCTTTCTGCACCCAAGGCAAGTTCGTCACCCTGGTCCCGCTTGGCCAGGAACATGCCGACGAGCTGGCAAAAGCCGCCGAGGACGGCGAGATCCACAAGCTCTGGTATACTAGCGTCCCTGCCCCGAAGACCGTCCCGGCTGAAATTGAGCGCCGTCTGGGTTTGCAGAAGGAAGGCTCCATGCTGCCTTTCGCGATCCTAGGCAAGGCCAGTGGCAAGGCGGTCGGCATGACCACCTACATGAACATCGATGCCATCAACCGGCGCGTGGAAATCGGCTCGACCTGGTACCGCAAGGCTGTCCAGCGCTCGCCCTTCAACACCGAATGCAAGCTTTTGCTGCTGCGGCATGCTTTCGAGGAGCTGAACTGCATTGCTGTTGAATTCCGCACCCACTTCATGAACCAGCAGAGCCGGGCCGCCATCGAACGGCTCGGCGCTAAGCTGGACGGTGTTTTGCGGTCTCATCAGCAAATGGCGGACGGCTCGCTGCGTGACACCGTCGTCTATTCGATCATCGCCAGCGAGTGGCTGTCCGTAAAAGCCAATCTCGAGTGGCAACTGGAAAAGCCGCGCTAATCCGTTTGAACGGCGTGGCCTTGCGCGTAGCAAACGTGCTCCGGTAAACTCAGGATCAGATCGACACGGAGCCCTTCTTGACCGACAGTTATCTTCTGCGCCCTGATCCATCGGCAGCAGCTCTCTCCACCTCGGTGGCAGGGATTGATCAGGACGGCCAGCCCGTTACGACCAAAGTGGTGACGGAAAAAGCGCTGACGCTTTATCTGAATTCCCAGGAAGTGGTGACGATGATGACCATCGGCGACCACCCGGATTTGCTTGCCGTTGGCTATCTGAAAAACCAGAATATGCTGAAGCCGGACGATGTGATCACCGGCATAGACTATGACGATGATCTGGACGTGGTGGTCGTGCGGACTGAGCGCGAAACAAATTACGAGGAAAAGCTGAAGAAGAAAGTGCGAACCTCCGGCTGCGCTCAGGGGACCGTCTTCGGCGACGTGATGGAAAGCTTCGACGACATCGCGCTGCCGCAAGACGCGAAGCTCCGCACCTCTTGGCTTTACGCCCTGACCAAGACGATTAACACCACTCCGTCGCTTTATCTGGAAGCCGGCGCCATCCATGGCTGTGTGCTGTGCCAGGGCGACAAGGCCCTCGTCTATATGGAGGATGTCGGACGCCACAACGCGGTCGACAAGATCGCCGGCTGGATGACCCTCAACAACGTTTCGGCAGACGACAAGATTTTCTATACGACCGGGCGCCTGACCTCGGAGATGGTGATCAAGACCGTGATGATGGGTATTCCCATTCTGGTTTCCCGGTCCGGGTTCACGGCCTGGGGCGTGGAACTGGCGAAGAAGGCCGGACTGACGCTGATTGGCCGCGCCCGCGGCAAAAGATTCATTGCCCTTGCCGGGCAGGACAGGATCATCTTCGACATATCTCCGGAAGCGGCCGAGGACGAACCGGAGCGCAGCGGACGCAAAGGGAGCCTTGCTGCCGAATGACAAACACTCCGACACTTCACCCCATCGCCGATCAGATGCTTGCCTGCGTCCTGGCCGGTGGCCAGTCACGCCGGATGGGTGGTGGCGACAAGACCCTGATGGACATCGGCGGCCAACCGATGCTGACGCATATTCTGAACCGGTTGTCCCCGCAGGCCCGCCATATCATCGTCAACGCGAATGGCGACCCCGGACGCTTTGCGGACTACGGCTTGCCCGTTGTGCCGGACACGGTCGGCGACCATGCCGGACCGCTCGCAGGCATCCTGGCCGGGTTGACCTACGCGAAAGCGCACATGTCCGATGTCACCTACGTCGCCTCCATTGCCGGCGACTCGCCGTTCTTTCCGCATGATCTCGTCAGTCGCCTCAGTGCAGCCGTTCCGGCGGGCAAACCGGTGATCGCACTGGCCACCTCCCACGACAAATTGCACCCGGTTTTCGGGTTGTGGCCGGTGGCGCTTGCCGACGATCTTGCAGAATGGTTGACGGCAGGCAAGAGCGGCAAGGTGCTTGCCTGGGTTGACCGCCATGACAGTGTGGAAGTCAGCTTTGACGACGACCCGGACACAGGACTCGACCCCTTCTTTAATGCCAACCGTCCGGATGACATGGAAACAGCCCGGCAAGCTTTCGGGAAAGCCCCAGCATGAGCCATAATCGTGTTTTCGGCATTACCGGATGGAAAAACTCAGGCAAGACACTTCTCGTGGTGCGGCTGGTGGAGGAGTTCAGCCGCCGCGGTTTCAAAGTCTCAACGGTCAAACACGCACATCATAACTTCGATATCGACAAGGAAGGCGCCGACAGCTACCGGCACCGGCAGGCTGGAGCTGGTGAAGTCGCACTGGTCTCCGGCCGCAGGTGGGCTTTGATGCACGAGTTGCGCGACGAGCAAGAACCCTCTCTTTCGGCGATCCTTGAGAGGCTTGCCCCTTGCGATCTGGTGCTCATCGAAGGCTACAAACGCGAAGACCATCCGAAGGTCGAAGCCAGGCGGCTGGAGAGTTCCAGTTCCGACCCGTTGTCGGACAACGATCCGGCAATCCTCGCGATTGCCAGCGATCACGAGGTTTCCGACAAGAGGCTTCCCGTGTTCCAGCTGGATGATATTCCCGCCATAGCCGATTTCATTGCCGCGGCAACCGGTCTGGAAAAGACACATGACTAACCCCCGCCCCTTGCTGGATGACTGCTTTCTCCATGACAAGGACCGTCTGCGTCATCACGAAGCGCTGGCCATCCTCAAGGAGCGGATGACCTGCGCCGCAGGGACGGAGACCGTCCCGCTCGAGAAAGCCCATGGCCGGTTCCTGGCCGAAGATATTACGGCTCCGCGAGATGTCCCCCAGGCCGACAATTCAGCTGTCGATGGCTACGCCTTCCGGTTTTCCGACTATGAAGCGGCAGGCGGTTTCTTTCGTCTGGAGCGGCGCATTGCAGCCGGCCATCCAAGCGATGTAGCTCTAGGCCCTGCGGGAACGGCACGGATTTTCACCGGCGCGCTCATGCCCCCGGGAGCCGACACGGTTGCGATGCAGGAAGATTGCGAACCGCACGAGCAGGATGGGCAGGCCTTCGTGATTATACCGCCCGGGCTGAAGTCCGGCGCCAACCGGCGCAAAGCGGGGGAAGATGTCGAAGCGGGCACAGTGATGCTGGCGCCTGGCAGACGTCTCGGCCCGCCGGATCTCGCAGCCATTGCCTCAACGGGCAAGTCGGAAGTGTGTGTCCACCGGAAACTGAAAGTCGGTCTCCTCTCCACGGGCGACGAGATCCGGCGGCCCGGATCGGCGCTCGCAGCTGGAGAAGTTTATGATTCAAATCACTATCTTCTCCGTGCTCTCGCAGAATCCCTGGACGTGGAGATTGAAGACCTGGGTGCCCTGCCCGACGACCCTGGCGTCATCGATCTAACAATTGCCGATGCCAGCCAGCGCTGCGACGTAATCCTGACCACAGGCGGCGCCAGCCGGGGTGAGGAAGACCACATCCTTTCGACGCTCGACAGGTTGGGCAGCAGGCATATGTGGCAACTGGCGATCAAACCCGGCCGCCCGATGATGTTCGGCCAGATCGGCTCTTGCGTTTTTCTGGGGCTGCCGGGCAATCCGGTTGCGGCTGATGTCTGCTTTTTTCTCTACGCGCGCCCGGTGCTGAGCGTTCTGGGCGGCGGGGAATTTATCGAGCCCCGCCGTTTTCAGGTTCCCGCGGATTTTGACGTTCCCCGGAAAAAGCCCGACCGGCGTGAGTTCTACCGTGGCATTCTCGGCACAGACATGTCCGGGCGCACAGTTGTCCGCAAGTTCGAGCGAGACGGATCCGGGCTGATCACAGGGCTACGCGAAGCCGACGGGTTGATTGAAATTCCGGAAGAGGCCACATCGGTCGAACGGGGCCAATTGGTCGACTTTCTGCCTTTCTGATCCAAGGCTTTAAAATCAACCGAGGCTCGAATTCGCTCACTTTTCGTCCGACTTGACGGTCCAGGGCTCCACCAGGGCAGCTGTTTCCCATTCCTGCCAGACAGGCAAAGCCTTCATTGTCGCGCAGTAACCGGCGGCAGCTGCATTCTCTGTGAGGCCGTAAGTGTCAAAGCGGCTGACGACCGGAGCATACATCGCATCGGCAATCGTAAAATCCCCGAACAGGAACGGTCCGCCTGATGTTTCAAGGCATTCAGACCAGAGAGACACGATGCGTTCAACATCTGCCGATACAGCCGCTGTGACGGGGATCGGTTTTGCTGTGCGGCGCATGTTCATTGGGCAGGCGGACCGCAAGGCGGCAAAGCCCGAATGCATTTCCGCGGACATGGCCCGGGCCATTGCTCTCCGCTCCCGGTCCCCGGGCCACAATCCTGCCTCCGGATAGACTTCAGCTGCGTACTCCAAAATCGCCAGGGACTCCCATACGGTCAGTGTCCCGTCCTTTAACACCGGCACTTTCATGGTTGGCGAGAAGGCTGCAAAAGCCGGGTTTCCATTTTCAAAATCAAACGGCACCAGCTTTTCCCGGAAGGTGATCCCCTTTTGCTTCAAACAGATCCATGGCCGGAAAGACCAGGACGAATAATTCTTGTTCCCAATGAACAGCTCGAAATCCGGCATCATTTGCTCCTTCCGCAAGCCAGGCGCAGGTATGAGGCAGCTTTTGCCCAACCGGCCATTTCTACTCTGCTAATGCAGGGCAGAGCGCTCATCAAATTCAATAAAGTCATGACTTTCATGACTGTTTCTTATCGAACCAAGCGGCACGGCTATTGCTTGTCTCGTCAATAAGGAGCGCGGCAACACAAGTACGCCGCATATATTCGAGTAGGATTCGGTCATGACATCCACCAGCCCCGCCCTATCAGGACGGCCATCAACAACAGAGCAATCGGGCGGTTCGTCCACCAAGAGCGCCCGCTTTGATATGGACCAGTTCCGGCAGATTCTCGCCAAGCGCTACATGGAATGGACCGAGTTACCGGATGAGGTCAGAATCCGTCATCAATACCTTCAAAAGCACGGGCTGACGGAATCAAGTCTCGATACTCTGTCACCAGCGGACCGGGCCATGCACGAAGAAAAAATTGCCGAACTGACCGATCAGCCGCAGCTCAGCCTTCAGACCGAAAACGACGCACCAGCCGTCAGCGTGTTCCGTCCGGTTCTCACTCTGCAAGCCGTTCTTGAAATCTCTAAACCAGACGAGACCGCAAGTCAGACAACCGAACATCCCAACATCGGTACAGAATCGTAGTTTCACCGCTGACCAATTTTGTTAGCCTGGACAACATCCGGCCAGATTTGTTCGCGGAAATACACTCCATAGCCGGGACATTCCTTAGGGATCTGCAACCCTTGACTGCAAACACGCATCGTAAAATGTGTTTTTTTCATAGGCATGCTTGAAATTTAGGCCGAAGTGTATGGAATAGGACTATCGGGTACAAAAGGCAGGCAAATCTGCCGACCCTCCAGAGCTATTTAGGGGACTTTCATATGCGTATCATTCGTTTGGCGACAGCCGCAGCTCTCATCCTTGCCGCTGCAAGCGGAGCACAGGCAAAGGACTGGTCAAAAGTCCGGATCGGCACCGAGGGCGCCTACCCTCCCTTCAATTCCATGACTTCCGATGGAAAGCTTGTCGGCTTCGATATTGATATCGCCAACGCACTCTGCGCAGAGATGAAAGTCGAATGCGAATTCGTGGTGCAGGACTGGGACGGCATGATCCCGGCGCTTCAGGCCGGCAAGTTCGACGCCGTGATTGCCTCCATGTCGATTACCGCCGAGCGTGAAGAAAAAGTAGACTTTACAAACAAGTACTACAACACCGGTCCGGCAATTGCCGTGCGGAAAGACAGCCCTTTGAAAGGTGGAACAGATGCGGACCTGGCCGGGATCGCCATGGGCGCCCAGTCGTCAACCACGCACTCCAACTATGCTGAAGAGAAACTCCCATCAGCGGACCTGAAACTCTATCCGACACCGGACGAATACAAGCTTGACCTGGCAAATGGACGGATCGACGCCGCTATCGACGATGTCGTCGTTCTGTCTGACTGGCTCAAGAGCGAAGATGGTGCCTGCTGCAAGCTGCTGGTCACGCTGACACCGGATCCTGTGATCAATGGTAAGGGCGCCGGTATTGCCCTTCGTAAGGATGACGACGATCTGAAGGAAATGTTCAACACGGCGATCAAGGCGATCCGCGACAACGGAAAGTACAAGGAAATCAACGACAAACATTTCGAGTTTGACGTCTACGGCGGATAAACTGCGTCCTTCACTGAAGGCCGGAGCGCGACATCGATCGCTGTTACGCTCCGGTTTTTACAGTAAACGTAACTTCAGGAAAGCAGTTCCCGGCATATGAATGAGGCGCTGACACTCTTATCCTTCGGCGATGCCGGATGGGGTGATGAAATCGCACATGGCGTCTTCATCACAATCACGCTTGCCTTGGCCACTTTGCCGTTCGGGCTTGCCCTCGGGTTTCTTCTGGCCCTTGCCAAGAAGTCCGGGGTCCCCTCTTTGTGCATGGCAGCAAATATTTTCACGACCATTTTCCGCGGGCTGCCGGAACTCCTCACCTTGTTTCTGGTCTATTACGGCGTTCAGATCGGTATTCAACAGCTGGTTAAACTGGCGGGCTTCGATGTCTATATCGAGGTCAATTCCTTTGTCGCCGGCATGGTTGCTCTGGCACTGGTGTTTGCGTCTTATGCCTCCGAAGCCTTTCAGTCCGCTTTCAGTGGAATTCCGCAAGGCCAATATGAAGGCGGCTATGCTCTTGGCCTGCCTCGCGGCAAG
This sequence comes from Roseibium sp., assembly GCA_050294735.1. GTDB lineage: Bacteria > Pseudomonadota > Alphaproteobacteria > Rhizobiales > Stappiaceae > Roseibium. Next base: position 7,894 of record JBNKOQ010000014.1, read on the forward strand.
ACCATGCGGCTGATCATCTTGCCTCAGTTGATCCGTCTCGCCTTGCCCGCCCTCGGCAATTTATGGCTCATTCTTCTCAAAGAGACCTCTCTTGTGTCCGTAATCGGACTTGCGGATCTCGTCCGCACCTCCGGAATGGCGGCGCGTATCACAAAGGAGCCTTTTTTGTTCTTCGGCGCGGCCTGCGCCATCTATCTGGCTCTGGCAATGATTTCCTCTGCCGGACTGCTGCGGATTGAACGCTGGTCCAAACGGGGGGACACGGCCCGATGACGACCACGTCGAATTATATCGAAGCGCGCCCGGCCCCTGCCCTGCGGCGCCAGCGCTGGACGACCGCGCATATAACCGGTCATGTGCTGATGGCCATGTGGATCGTGGCCGGAGTCTATCTGCTTTATTATCTGAGCCTCAATATCGTCAGCCCGTTTGCCCAGAAGTACTGGGGCAAATATCTCGACGGCTTTATCGTCACATTGCAGATCGTCGCCGTGTCTCTATGCATTGGCGCAGCCTTGTCCGTCCCTATTGCCTTGGGCAGATCCTCCAGGTTCGCAATCTTCAGCTGGCCGGCCTATGCCTACGTGTATTTCTTCCGCGGTACGCCTCTGCTCGCCCAAACGTTCCTGATTTATTATGGCGCAGGCTCTTTTCGCACCGAACTGACAGACCTCGGCGTCTGGTGGTTCTTCCGTGACGCCTGGTATTGCATCGTTTTCGCCTTTTCCCTGAACACGGCCGCCTATCAGGCCGAAATCCTCCGCGGTGCTGTGAAAAACGTGCCGAGAGGACAGTGGGAAGGTGCCATGGCACTCGGGTTGTCACGTCCCGTGATCTTCTTCAAAATCATTATGCCGCAGGCTCTTATGGTCGCATTGCGGCCCTATGGGAACGAAATCATCCTGATGATCAAAGGCTCGGCCATTGCGTCGATCGTGACCATCTATGATCTGATGGGCGAGACACGGCGGGCTTATTCGCGGTCCTATGACTTTCAGGCCTATATCTGGGCTGCGGTCTTTTATCTGATCGCTGTGGAAACGCTGCGCCGAATCTGGGATCGTCTGGACCGACGTCTGACCCGGCACCTGCAGCGCTAGCTCTGCCCTTTACGCCGGACCTCCACATACTCATCAGGATACCGGCATGAACAAAAAGAACCTGCACACCGATAGCCTGCTTGCGCATGGCGGCGGCGGTTTCGACCCGGCCACCGGAGCCGTTGTTCCGGCCATTCCGACAGCAACAACCTTCGTGCGTGATGAGAACTATGACCTTATCAGCCCGGGACACCTCTACAGCCGGGATGACAACGAGCTTTTCCGCAAGACCGAAAAACTGATTGCAACCCTCGAAAGCGCCGTAGACAGCCGGTTGTTCGCGTCTGGAATGGCGGCCATCGCCTCCGTGATGCGCACCGTCAGACCCGGCGGGACCATTCTTCTGCAATCGGGCATCTACTGGGGCACCACCCTGTATTTCCGCAAGAACTGCGAACGCACGGGCATCAGGCTGGTTGAAGCGGATGCAACCGACACAGAGCTCTTTCAGGCATCGGTTTCCGAAATCAAACCGGACCTGATTTTTCTGGAGGTGCCCAGCAACCCCTTCCTGCGTGTGGCGGATATCCCTGTCTTGTCGGCAGGCGCTACAGCCGCCGGAGCAACCCTTTGTGTCGACGCGACAGCAGCCACCCCTCTCATTCTGAAGCCTTTGATCCTCGGCGCGGACCTTGTCGTCCATTCCGCAACCAAGGCCCTGAATGGTCACTCGGACGTCCTTGGGGGCGTCGTATCAACAGCCGACAAGCATACCGAAGCCTGGGAGTTCATTACCGCAGAGCGCCACGATGCCGGCGCGGTCATGGGCTCTTTCGAAGCCTGGCTGCTGCTGCGGGGTATGCGCACTCTGTTCGTTCGCGTGTGGAGCGGATGAACGCCAACGCGCAGGTGTTGGCGGAGCATTTTGCCAAGCACGAAAAAATCGCTGCGGTCCTCTACCCGGGATTGGCCGGTCATGCGGATCATGCGTTGGCCAAGTCCCAAATGTCTGGCGGCTATGGCTCCTTGATGAGCTTGATGATCAAGGGTTCCAAACAGACGGCGCTCAAAGTGGTTTCCGGCCTCGACCTGTTCCAGCGGGCAACATCCCTCGGCGGTGTCGAGAGCCTGGTGGCCCACCCGGCCACGATGACGCACGCCGCCATGACAGGCGAAGACCAACAGGCGGCGGGCATCGCCGACAACTTGCTGCGCCTGTCGATCGGCATCGAACATCCGGACGATCTTATCGCCGATATGGACGGGGCCCTGGGCCGCATCTGAAGACCCCGGCTAATCACATGTCAGAGGCTTCCGCCGCTTTTCTCTTCATCCAGTCGATAAACATCTTGAGCGGCGGGCGCGGCTCTCCCGGCCGTGTGACAATGTGATAGCCAGAGTTCGCCGGCCGCAGATCTTCGAACAGGACCTTCATGGTTCCCGCCCTGATATCGTTTTCCACGAAGACCTTTGCGGTGGCAGAAATGCCGTCACCACGGCGCAAGCCGTCCAGCACCATGTAACCGGGAAGATGGGTAATATTCAGCTTGGATTTTGTGACAATTCCCTGCCGTTCCAGCCAGATCGCCAACTCGTTGGTTCCAAGCTCCTGCAGCCATGGATACTCCTGAATCTGTGCCGGGTTGGAGAATATCCTGTCGCCAACAAGTGACGTTGCTCCAACCACCACATAATTTGTCGGTAGCATCAGTTCGGCGTCCAGTCCGGGCCAGTGGCCATCACCGAACCGAATTGCCATGTCGACGCCTCCAGGCGTAAATTCGACCACCTCCGCCGTCGGGTTGAGCATGAGTTCGATTTCCGGATAATGTTGCTTGAAATCCGAAATTCTCGGCATCAGCCAGCCGACCGCAAAGGACGGCGTCACGGTGATGTTGAGTGGCCGCTCCCTGTTCCCCTGCAGCACATCCTCGACAGTTTCTGCGACCAAATCGAACGCTTCCCGCAAACCTGCGGCGAGATGTTGACCGTTTGGCGTCAGAGCGACACCGCGGCCTTCCCTCTGGACCAGCTGCGTTCCCAAATACCCTTCCAGGGTGCGAACCTGCTGACTGACAGCCGCATGTGTGACGTTCAGCTTCCGCCCCGCGGCCGAGAAGCTCTTCGTCTCCGAAACCACTGAAAAAGCTCGCAAACTCGATAGCGATGGGATGGCTCGCCAATCCATATGTAAGTTTTCCTTATATTTCTGAAATATTCCTGACTCGCAAAATACCCAATAATACCGCACCTTCTTATCACTGGAACACGAATTGGGATGTAAGACAATGTTGAACACATACGCAAACAGCATCATGACTGCAACACGTTTCACCAGCTTCACTCGTCCCGCACCGCAGACGGAATCCGAGCTGAAACGCAACACGCAACGGACCCGGAGAGCATTCGTTCCTTTGAAGCAGTTTTGCTTCTGGATTTAAGGTCTTTGACCTGACAGGACCCAGCGGATGCGCTACATAATTCCTTCAGATGATCGATAGGCCCGGCCAGCATGCCGGGCCTTTCTTTGGCGAACCAGGAGGACCACATGGCGAAGGTGGCATTCATAGGTCTTGGAGTGATGGGCTATCCGATGGCCGGATTTCTAAAGACCAAGGGCGGACACGACGTCACGGTCTACAACCGCACCAGCTCAAAGGCCGAAAAATGGGCCGCCGAATATGGCGGCACGGCAGCCAAAACGCCGAAGGAAGCCGCCGAAGGCTGCGACTTCGTTTTTGCCTGTGTCGGCAATGATAACGATTTGCGCTCTGTTACCACCGGCGAGAACGGTGCGTTTCACGGGCTGAAGGAAGGTGCGATCTTCATCGACAATACGACCGCTTCCGCCGAAGTCGCCCGTGAGCTCTACGCTGCCGCCAAGGAGAAAGGCTGCGGGTTCATCGATGCTCCTGTCTCCGGCGGACAGGCAGGCGCGGAAAACGGTGTTCTGACCGTTATGTGCGGCGGCGACGCGGATGTCTTCGCCAAGGCCCAGCCGGTCATTGAGTGCTTCGCGAAGTTCGCCGGCCTGATGGGCGGCAGCGGCGCGGGCCAGCTGACCAAAATGTGCAACCAGATCTGTATTGCCGGACTCGTGCAGGGCCTGTCCGAAGGCCTGAATTTCGCGCAAAAAGCCGGTCTCGACGGCGCCAAAGTAGTTGACGTTATATCCAAGGGTGCCGCCGGTTCCTGGCAGATGGAAAACCGCTGGGAGACCATGGACGCCGGCAAATTCGACTATGGCTTTGCCGTCGACTGGATGCGCAAGGACCTCGGCATCTGCCTCAAGACAGCCAACGACACGGGTGCCCGCCTGCCTGTTACGGCGCTCGTTGATCAGTTCTACGCCGAAGTCCAGGCCATGGGCGGCAATCGCTGGGATACGTCCAGCCTGATCGCCCGACTGGAAAACGCCGACAAGAAGTAGATATGCCGGTTGACTGAATAGGCGCCGCCAGCATCCTGCCGGCGCCAAAGACAGAAGAGAGCCGGTTAATCGCCGGCAGCTTCCTTGACGATATCTGTCAAAAGCCCATTGATTTCGGCAATCGCAGCCTTGGACGCATCCGACCCGGTTTCTTCCAGGCGCCGGAAGCCGACCATAACCTTCCCTTCTTCCGCTTCGTCCTCATAAGCAAAGACCGCATAAGGGCAAAAAGCGATATTGCTGGCATCCGCTTCCATCATCTTTCGGGACAAATTGGCAGAGCAGAAGAGCATCGAAACCGCGTTGCCATTGAAATAGACGTCCTTTGTGCCGCCAACATCTTCCTTCGTACGTGCCAGCATGTCGCCGATATGCGAGACATAGTCGATGACCAAGCCGCGATTGAGGATAGCCGTTTCCATGTTGAAGCTGACATCGTCAAAGGCCGCATCCGTCACATAGGCGGTTACGCCCGGAGGCACAGCCCCTTCCTTCGCCATTTCGGCAGCAGCCGCCGCTCCGCAAAAGGCCAGGGAAAGGCCTGTCGCTGCGACAAGCTTCTTCATCACTCCAAACATCGCATTTCCTCCCGGTTTTGAGATCTGCTCCCAGTGTAGAAGCCTACGCCGTTTCGGCGCTTAACACATCTCGTTTTTTGAATATATCAGCAACCACAGCCCGGGAACACCGAAATTCGCCGGCATCTTACTCCGATCGCGGTTTTTCGGAAGGGACATAGCCCAGCGGCAATTCAGTCGTATATTTGATTTGCTCCATCGCAAAAGTAGTGGAGACATCCGAAATGTCGATCTTGGCAATCAGTTTCTTATAGAAAACGTCATAGGCTTCGATGTCCGGCACAGCGACCCGCAGAAGATAATCCACTTGGCCGGCCATCCGGTAGAACTCCACCACTTCGGGAAACTCCCGGATCACATCCGCAAATTTCTTCAACCAGTCTTCGGAGTGCTGACTGGTTGTAATCGCGACAAATGCCGTCACCTTTGCATTCACCTTGGCCGCATCCAACAGCGCAACCCGCCCGGTGATGACCCCTTCCTCCTCCATTTTCTGGATGCGGCGCCAGCAAGGCGTCGTCGACAGGCCCACACGCCGGCCAATTTCGGCAACAGGCACTGTGCAATCCTCCTGAAGGATGGACAAAATACGTCGGTCGATACGGTCAATCATGTTCAATCAATCCATTTTCAAAGGCAGGACCGAGGATTCCAGTCCCGCCGATACCCACCTGTCGTGGAACATTTTTCCAACCGAAGGGAGAATTGTAGAATGTTAGATTTTTCTTCCAATTTCAACCGCTTCAGCACTTGCTGATATCCATTTAGAGCGTCAAATACCGCCTTACAAGAGAATATTATTCCACTCCATTACCTTGGAGAGTTCCAGATGTTTGGACATCACACTTCGCTGATCAGCAGACTTGCCGGCGCCCTCATCACCGCCTCGGTTCTCGTTGCCCCTGTGGCTGCAGCCCCCGAGGTTACACCGCTGGTTTCGACGGATTGGCTGGCCGCCAACATCGACAACGAGGAACTTGTCATCATCGATACCCGCTCGAAGGTCGCAAAATCGGGTCGTGAGGACTATCTCAAGGGACACATCCCCGGCGCCGTCTGGTCGGACTATCCAGGGTACTGGCGCACCGAACGGGACGGCGTTGCGGGTGTCATCCCATCCGTAGAGAAACTTGAAGCCGCCCTGTCGGAGCTGGGCCTGTCTGAAGACAAGGCACTGATCATTGTGCCAGCCGGGACCTCCAGTCTCGAGTTCGGATCAGCCGCGCGCATTTACTGGACCCTGAAGTACCTCGGCCACGACGCCGTTGCCATTCTCGATGGCGGACATTCGGCATGGGTTAGGAACGGCGGTGCGCTTGAAACGGGAAATGTCGTTCCCGAAGGTGATCTGTTCATTGCTGAAGTGCGCGACGAACTGCTGGTATCCACCGACGACGTCGCAGAAGCCATGGGAACCGATACGCTGTTGCTTGACGGACGCCCTGCGGCGCAAATTCGCCGGCAGGCAAAAACACAGCAAGGCGACCCGTTTCGGCCATATTCCGGGTGCCGTCAATTTTGATCAGGACCAGTTCTACGACAAGGCAACAAACAGCCTGAAGGACAAAGAGACCCTGGCCTCTCTCCTGCCTGCTTCTCTGGGAGAAGGCCCGCAGAAAGTGGTTTCCTACTGCAACACCGGTCATTGGGCCGCGACCAACTGGTTTGTCCTGACCCAATTGCTCAACAAGGACAACGTTACTCTTTATGACGACAGCATGGTCGGCTGGAGCCGGCAGACGGATCTGCCAGTCATCGCCACCGAGGCACCTGAAACGCAAGCCAAGACCAACTGAGCGCGTATCTTCGGCTTCAGGTCCCGAACAGTTGTCGCCCGGCTCATATAAGCCGGGCGATTTTTTGTCTGAGAACCGGCAACAACTCCGCCTCGAACCAGGGGTTTTTCTTGAGCCAGGAATTGTTGCGCCATGACGGGTGTGGCATGGGCAGGACCGCCGGAACCCTGGCACTGTTCAAATACTGATGCCAATGGGCGACGGTTTCCGTCAGGCTTTTCTTTTTCTCCCGGCCCAAGTGATAGGCCTGCGCATATTGGCCGATGACCAGCACCAGCTCGACTTGAGGCATCGCGGCAAAGATCCGGTCGTGCCAGGCGGCACTGCACTCGGGACGTGGCGGCAGATCGCCGCCTTTTGCATCCAGCCCGGGAAAACAAAGCCCCATCGGCACAATCGCGACCTTTGACGCGTCGTAGAAAACTTCCGGCCCGATGCCCATCCAGCTCCGGAGCCGATCTCCCGAGGGATCGGTGAACGGCTGCCCGCTCTCATGAACGCGGGTTCCAGGTGCCTGTCCGCAAATGCAAATACGGGCAGATGACGAGAGCTGGATCACCGGCCGTGGCTCATGTGGCAAACGCTGCCCGACCGGCGCGTCCCGGCAAATCCGGCAGGCCGCGATCTCATGTTTCAACGCCTCCTGCGCTGCTATCCTGTCGTCGTCTTCCCGCACCTTTTCCACCCAACCCGCTGCAAGGACTTACCTTTTATTTACCATGCCTTTGAGGACGTTCTTAAGAAATTATGAGTCAAAAAGATTGAAGCACACTGTGAACGTAAACCATTCGACAAAGAGCCAAACGGCCTTATGGGATATAAAGCCCGCACAAGTACCGACCATAAAACCGCGATCAACCGGAAACGGGCGATACGGAGGCGGGAAGTTGCGCGCACCATCCGGGACGTGAGAAGCCGCATCGGCTCTAACGACAATCCTCAGAACGATTTCGAGCTGGAACGGCAGCACCTTTTCGCCGATACCCGGAGAAATTCTGCTTTTGCCGTTCCCATGCTGGCAGTGATTATCGCTGCGATCTCATCCTTGTGGATCCATCCGGCTATCATCGGCAGCTGGTTCACCGGTCTGATTTGCATGCATCTTCTGGCGGTCGCGACCTGCCGTGCCTACGAAGCCACGCCATCGTCGAAACGGCTTCTAGGTCCATGGCTCCGGCGGTTTACCCTCAGCGACCTTCTTTATGGCTGCTGCTGGGCAGTGTTCTTCCTGTTGCCGAAACACAGCCACACCGGTGACGGTTTTCTGGTTTTCCAATTTGCCGCGATGCTGATCGTGATTGCGATGAACACCATGCAATCGGCAACACTTCCACGGGCGCTGCTGGCAGGCACCCTACCGGTATCCCTGACCGTTACGGCTGTGTTCCTGAAGCAACCGGAACCGATCCACTACACGCTCGCCGCCATGGCCGTTGGCGCGCAAGGGTTCTTCTTGATCCTGGGCAATCAGCTGATCAAGAACGCCAATACCATGCTCGAATACCGGGCCGAAAAGGATCACCTGATCGCCGAGCTCGAGACAGCCAACGCGCTTTCCGATGAATCGCGCCGCCGCGCGGAAGAAGCGAATCTCGCAAAGTCACGCTTTCTGGCCACCATGAGCCATGAGCTGCGCACGCCACTTAACGCCATTCTGGGTTTCTCGGAGGTGATGAAGGACGAAGTCCTCGGCGCAATGAACAATGCCAACTACAAAGGCTATGCTGCCGATATTCATGCGTCCGGCGCACATCTCCTGAACCTGATCAACGAGATCCTGGACCTCTCCCGGATTGAGGCCGGCCGGCATGAACTGCAGGAAGAAGCAATCCGGCTGCAGGATATTGTCGAAGAATGCTGTAACATGATGCAGATACGCGCCAAGGCGAAAGAGATCAGCATCATTGAAAATCATGAGGATTCCCTCCCGAAGGTCTGGGGCGACGAGCGCGCCCTACGGCAGGTGATCCTCAACCTTCTGTCGAATGCGGTGAAGTTCACACCGGTCAACGGCCTGGTCCGGATCAACCTCGGCCGGTCAAGGGACGGCGGGCAGTATGTTTCGATCCGCGACACCGGTCCGGGGATCCCGGAAGACGAAATTCCGACGGTTCTCCAGGCCTTCGGCCAAGGCTCCGTAGCCATTCAAAGTGCCGAGCCTGGTACAGGGCTAGGCCTCTCCATTGTTCAGGCGCTGGTTGCCATGCATGGCGGGAGCTTCGATCTCCGCTCCAAGCAGCGCGAGGGGACGGAAGTTATTTTCACCCTGCCCAAGGCGCGCATCCTGGAAAGCATGCCCGCCTACGAGACCCCGATTGCCCATAAGGCGCCGAAACGCAAAACGGCCTGATCTCAAAACAAAGCTGTAAATCGCCCTCCAGAGGCCGGTCAGCTGCCTTTGGAAGCAACCCCTGCGTCCGCAAAGGTTGCCATGCCAGCGTGGGTTTCCGCAGCGACCTTGACCACTCCCGCCGCAATAGCCGCACCAGACCCTTCGCCCAGACGCATTCCAAAATCGAGAAGAGCCGTCTGCTCCATGATGTCCAGCGCCCGCCGGTGAGCAGCTTCCGCCGAGACATGAGCAAAGAGGCAGTGCTCAAGTCCCTTGGGGTCCATCGCATACACGACAGCTGCCGCTGCTGTGGTCACGAAACCGTCGACGATCAGAGGTACCCGTTGCAGCCGGGCGGCAATGATCAGTCCGGCCATTGCGGCGATTTCGCGCCCTCCGATCCTGCGCAGGATTTCCAGCGGATCCTTTTCCCCGTTCAGCCGCGCGACGGCCGCTTCCACAGCCTCGCGCTTACGCGCCAGCCCAGCGTCATCGACGCCGGTTCCGCGGCCAATCCAGTCTTCTGCGGTGCCACCCAGAACGGCATTCAAAACAGCCGCCGCAACAGTGGTATTGCCGATTCCCATTTCGCCAAGGCAGATCAGATCAATTCCGCCCGCAAGAGCTTCCATCCCATAGGCCATGGTGGCAGCGCAGTTGGCTTCATCCATTGCATCCTCTTCAGTGATGCAAGGGGTTGGCATATCGACGGCAAGATCAAAAACCTTCAGACCGATATCATTGGTCCGGCAAATCTGGTTGACTGCGGCACCGCCTGCGGCAAAGTTATCGACCATCTGCCGGTTGACCGAGCTGGGAAAAGCCGACACGCCCTTCTCCGCAACACCGTGAGCCGTGGCGAATATGGCCACCAATGGCCGTGTAACCTTCGGTGTTTTCTGACCGGACCAGGCCGCGAGCCATTCCGCAATTTCTTCCAGTTTTCCAAGCGATCCGGCCGGTTTGGTCAGCTGAGCATCCCTTTCCCGCACCGCCAAAAGAGCTTCTTCATCCGGCCCGGGCATGGACTTCACCAGATTGCGTATATCGTCGAACGGCAATGCGGTTTCGGAAAGGGACATAGGCAATGCTCCGGAAAGCGGCCTGATGCTGTCGGATACAGGCCTTGGTCTAGCGTTGGCACCGATCTATAACCGCCAGTGGGCAAAAGACAAGGTTGGGATACGTCATGGACAGGCCAGATTGGCGACAGCCGAATGCGATAACTTCCGCTGCAACGGATCTTATTGCCGATACAGCTGCCTGTGTCCGCTTCTTTTCAAGACTTCCCCTCCCACGCCTATGTGCAGCCGATGCCCCGGAGCGGCTGCCGGATTTTTCAAAGATCTCCAGGGCGATCCCACTCGCCGGTCTCATCGTCGCGCTTCCTGCTGCTCTGCTTGGTCTGCTGCTGGGCTTTTCCGCCCTTCCTGCCCTGACGACAGCATTCATTGTCACCGGCGCGCTGACCGCCGTCACAGGCGCATTGCACGAGGACGGCCTTGGTGATGTGGTCGACGGTTTTTTCGGCGGGCACACGCGGGAGCGGCGACTGGAGATCATGAAGGACAGCCGGATCGGGGCTTTTGGAGCTCTCGCGCTCATCATCTCGATCGGCCTGCGGGCCAGTCTTATTGCCGCATTGCTCACTCGTCTTGGCCCCTTGCCGGCCATGCTGGCTCTGCTGGGTGCGGAAAGCCTGAGCCGGACTTTGATCGTCTGGCAGTGGTCTGTCCTCTCCCCCGCCAGGCCGGACGGTCTGGGCAACCAGTTCGGCCACCCGGGACAGGAGGCTTTGAAACAGGCCCTTGTCATCGGTGCCATTTGCCTTTTACCGCTGGTGGCCGTCCTGACAGTCTCCTCTCTGTCGCTTGGATTGCTACTTGCCGGTATGGCCGCCTATTCAACCGGAGTGCTGGCACACCATAAAATCGGGGGCTTCACCGGAGATGTGCTCGGTGCTGTCCAGCAAGTCAGCGCGCTCGCTTTCCTCATTGGCTGTCTTGCCATACCTTGACGGACTGAAGCCGCATGCCAGAAAGCCGTTGCGGCAAATCCGCATGACTGGCATTGCTTTCGGCAGACGCGACCAACACAGCAAAGAGAAGCAGACACGTGCAGACAGGCCTTGTAGAAGACAGACACGTGTGTGCACCTCGTCAAGAACGTGCCGAGCGGCCTTTTCGAATGGCAGCACTCTTGCTGTGCTTCTTTCTGGCCGCTTGCGCCGGCCGGCCGGTGACCGGTGCATTGGAGATCAGCACGGCCCCTGCTCCCGATGCCACACCGCATGAAATCCTGATCTACACCAGCCGGGAGAAAGACGACAGTCCAGGCACTTTCTTCAATGGTGAACGCAGTGACCATCTGAATTACGCCAAGGCCACGATCTCTGTCCCTCCGGCACCGGCCCACACGCCTGGGAACATCGAATGGCCATCTGTTTTACCCGGCGATCCGGAAAAGTCCTTCGTCGCCCGCTCCGCCTCTTATGTTCCTGACCGGGAAGCCATGCGAAAGGAGCTAGACCGGAAACTGATGGCCAAACCGAAAGGCCAGCGCTCAGTCTTCCTGTTCATTCACGGCTACAACACACTGTTCGCCGAAGGACTTTACCGGTTCACACAGTTTGTCCACGATTCCGGCAATGAGGGTGTTCCGGTGCTGTTCACCTGGGCCTCCCGCGGTCAGGTTCAAGACTATGTTTATGATCTGAACAGCGCTCTGGTCGCCCGGTCCGCTTTGCAGGAAACCGTCACAGATCTCGTCAAC
>JBNKOQ010000015.1:0-19725 GCA_050294735.1 Roseibium sp.
CAAATAGCGACTGAACGTCGTTTGCCCACACGTTGAAAATTTCGAACCAGCCCCATGTCCGCTTCGACACGGGAATAGGCGCAAGGTCCTCGTTGTAAAGGGATGGATCTCTCCCCTTGATTTCCAGGTCCTCAGACATTGTTATCCCCTCCAGACTTGGCAGGTTATCTGCCGTATGTTTTGTTAATGGCAAATTTCGTGCAAAATTGCGTGCAAAAGTCAACTGGATTTTGAGGGAAGCAGAATGAAGATCGGCTATGCACGCGTGTCATCCCGCTGGTATCAGGCTGAACTGCAAATCGCCGCTTTGAAGAATGAAGGCTGCGAAAAGATCTGGAAAGACACAACCCGGGACGAGATGATCAGCACGTCGGGCCTGGAAAACTTTTTAAGCCAGCTTGGGCCGGACACGACAGTTATCGCAACCCGTCTTTCCGCAGTCGCCCGTACACTTCCGGACCTTCTTTACTTTCTGGAGAGCGTCACCAGGAAGGGAGCGAAATTCCGCTCGCTCGCAGAGCCATGGTGCGACACCTCGGTCAGCGCGCCGTCGGAGCTTTTGAAAATTCTGCGCGGCACAGTCGAACTCGATGTCGAGCTGAAAGCATTGGATACCGCCACGATCGAAGATGGCCCAACGGCTGTGGGAATTTCCGTTGGAAGGCCGAACAAGCTGTCCGAGCGGGAACAAATCAAGGCGATTTCTCTTTTGCGAATCGGCAAATCCGCCGCAGAGGTGGGCCGCCTTCTGGGAGTCAGCCGCTCGACGATATCCCGGCTTAAAACCTCACTTCGGGACTGAAGCCTGCATCACACTGCACAGCCGTCCACTCATGCGAAAACGCCCCCCGATATGGCATGGGGAGCGTTTCACGTCAGCTGACCGTATTCTGATCCCTAGAGATCAGGCCTGGCGTTCCGGGACATGGACAACAAGGCCGTCCAGTTCTTCCGTCATTTTCACTTGGCAGGAAAGGCGCGATCCTGGCTTCACGTCATACGCAAAGTCCAGCATGTCCTCTTCCATGGGCTCGGGTTCACCCACCTTGTCAGTCCAGGCCTCATCGACATAGACATGGCATGTGGCACAGGCACAAGCGCCGCCGCATTCGGCTTCGATACCCTGCACCATATTCTTGATGGCATTTTCCATAACGGTGGATCCGACCGGCGCGTCCACATCGGTACGGGCCCCGTCGGCAGTAACATAAGTGATTTTTGGCATGATCCGCGTCTGATCGGGTGGAAGAATTAAGTTCTCTCCCGACATAAAGGTTCCCCGCCAAAGGTCAAGGACGGACCTTTGGCTCCTTGCCCGCAAAACCGCATAAATTTAGAGCGCCGGAGCGAAGGCATAGGGTCATCCGCCGTTCAGCAAGGACAGTCCGGGAAACAATCCCGCCGTCTGTCCTACCTGGCGCTTCTAGTTGCCAAGCAAGTCGTCGATATAGTCGTTTGCATCGTCGACAGCCTTGTACAGACTGATCAGAGCAGGATCCCGGCCGGCTGCTAATTCAACCTCGACTGCCTCGCAAACCAATGCCACCTGCAGCGCTCCGACCGCCCGTGCGGAGCCTTTCAGGGTATGCACAAGGTCCTTGCGCAACATCGAAGTCATATCCCCTCCGATCCTGGACATCATTGAACGCGACTGCGCTTTGAACATGCGCAAGACTTCAAGTTCCAGGTCGCGATTTCCCAGCGTATTGGTTGCCAGGGCGACAAGGTCGATAGGAGGATTTAATTCTGGGCGGCTCTCACGCCGCATTGTGGATGCCATTGCCATCTCTTCAGTTCCCCGCATGAGCTGCGAAAATACCGGTCCACGTCCCCTTACGGACCGATGCCATGCAAACAAGTGTGCGCCTGAAGCACAAACGAGGTGTTAAGACCGCCCAAAGAAACGCCAGCATCCGCTAAACGGAGCGATGTCCCCAATAAAGTGAATTAATGGTTAACACGGATAAACGAATTTTACGGACCGGCTGCTCAAGTCCGCGAACCCATCCTGCGCCGGGATCGGATACATTCAATTTGAACAAGCAGATGCGTCTCAGGATTTACGCGAAACCGGCTGGGCAGCGGCAACATCTTTTCCTGCGACAGTTAACTTGCAGACAAGCCAGTCAGGCTTGATTGGGTTGGAAAACCAAGGCTCTGCCCACCCTGCAGCAATGCACGCCCGGATCGTTCGGGCGGAAATTTCACGCCCATTATCGTCAAACAACGGCAGTTTCCCTCCCGGCTGAGCGAGGCCCTTTTGCAACCAGCGTTTTTGGGCCGAGGTCGGAACAACTTTCTTCGAGCCGCCCGCCGTCCCCCTCTCACGAGCCCCTCCAGACACCTTCCGCACCTTCGCATTTGCCATGATCAGCTGCCCCTACACCCTTAAAACGATTGCTGTTTGTTGTTCGTTAGGAGAGAGTGTGCCATTAGGTAATGCGATGCGGCAAGGTGGGGAAAAGACTCTTCAGCGATCTCGTTGAGAGTCCGGTCGGCGGCGGCCCCCTTCTGAGTCAAGGCCACGAGAAGCATCGATACATTGAATACGTGCGGCGCTTCTCAAGGCCAGTGCATTCGAAGGGCAAACCGGCAGGGTTGCTCTGCGGATAGTAATGAGTACGGAACTGAGGCGATCCAATCATGGCAAATCCCCCAAAGGTGAAAGACCCGGCGGAAGCGGCACTGTCCGCTGTCGAAGAGGCCCTTAAGCTCGATTTTGGTGGACCTGACGCAGGCAGCGATGTCCAGGACAGCGCGCCCAAAGCGTCGGCAGGTGACAAGGCCTCCGCACGGAAGTCTTCCCAGGCAAATGCCGAGACCAAGCCATCGCGCGACGAAAGCGGTTCGAACAACCGGCGTCGCGGCAGAGGCAGCCGGCCACCTGCAGCCAACGACGATCGCCGGAACATTGGCAATCTCATCTTTGCCCTGCAGCGGCGGCCGTCCTCGGCGCCGTTCTGGGGTGCTCTCGTGCTGTCCGTCATTTGGGGACTGGTTGGAACAAGTCTCACCATGTCGTCGTTTGGCAACAAACTGAATGGAACCGGCGGGTTGGGAGATCTTGCTTCCTCGCCGGAACTGATCCTTTCTGCCATCGCAATTCTCGTCCCCATCATCTTCTTCTGGGTGATGGCAATGATGATCTGGCGCGCCCAGGAAATGCGCATTGTTGCCCGCGGCATGACAGAAGTGGCCCTGCGGCTCGCCGAGCCTGAAGACATGGCCAAGGAATCCATCCTGTCCGTTGGCCAGGCCATCCGCCGCGAAGTCTCCGCCATGGGAGACGGCATCGAGCGTGCGATTGCCAGAGCCAGCGAGCTCGAAGTCCTCGTCCACAACGAAGTGTCTTCGCTCGAACGGTCCTACAATGACAACGAGCTGAAGATCCGCTCACTGATCGAAGAGCTGGTCAGCCAGCGTGAATCGATTGTGATGAACGCCGACCGGGTTCGTGAAACAATTTCAGGTGCACACGCGAGCTTTGCCGCTCAGCTGTCCAACACCTCCGAAGAATTCGGTTCCTCCGTGGATTCCGCGACCAATCGCATGGTCGAGGCCGTCAACTCCCGCATTGGCGACCTGACATCCACCGTCGACAACCGCATCGAAACACTCAGCACCAATCTGACGGCGTCAGGAAACGAGCTGGTGGAGTCCCTGACAGTTCGCGCAGACGACTATGTGGCGCGTCTTTCCACAACAGGGAACGATCTGGTCGACAATCTGTCCCAGACCGGAAGCACCATGTGGGAGACCCTTTCGGAAAAAGGCAGCGAACTCAACGAGCGGTTTGCCAATACGGCCAATCTCTTCGTCGAAACCCTGTCGTCGCGTGGCACTGAGGTCAACGACCAGTTCGCAAACACCGCCAATCTGTTCATTGAAACGCTGTCGACGCGCGGCACCGAAATCAACGACGCCCTGTCCAGTTCGTCCAACATGGTTGTGGAGACACTTAACCAGAAGGCCGATGAATTCCGGTCATCTTTGGAAGCAACCGGTGCAAGCGTCGGCGAAACGATCAGCCAGCGCGGTGAGGAAATCAACGCCAACCTGTCGCTCACAAGCGGCCGCCTGATCGACACGGTCACCAGCCGCACGGAAGAGCTTATCGGAACGGTCGACACACGTGTCACCAGCCTTGATGAGTCCCTTGCCGAAACGGGCAGCCGCGTCGTTGAAAGCATCTCCGAGCGTGGTCAGGAAGTGACCAACACCATTTCCGTCAAGGGCGCTGAAATTGTCGAAACCCTGTCCGAACGTAGCACGGAAGTTGCTGAAATCCTGCGCGGAACCGGCGAGTCGATCGTGGTGGATCTGTCTCTCCGCGGTGGTGAAATCGCATCGAAGCTCGATGAGACAGCAGGCTCTCTGACCGACACGATTACCGTTCGCGGCGGTGAGCTGGCCGAGAAGCTGGGTTCGATTTCCGAACGCATCTACACCGCGATTTCGATCAACGGCAGCGAGCTCGACGAGCGCTTGGCCGCCCGCGGCAACGAAATGGCTGCCATTATGGAGCAGCAGAGCCTTGGCTTCCGCGAGTCACTTGAGGCAATTTCCTCCGACATTTCGGCAAGTCTCGGCTACCAGACTTCGGAAATCACCCAGAGGCTCGCCGACACAGGCACCTCGCTGGCCGAACTGATCGGCACACGCGGGTCCCGGGTTGCCGACGATATCAACGCCGCAGGCACGACGATCTCCGAAACGCTCGAAGTTCGCGGGCAGATCTTGCAGGATGGCCTGTCGGCACGCCTCAACGAGCTGGACAGCATCGTCACCGACCGTGGTGGCCAGCTGGTGGAATCCTTCGACACCAAAACACTGCTGCTGTCGGAAGCGCTCGATTCCCGCGTTACGACGCTGGACACCACACTGGCAGCACGTATCGACAATATGGACGCCTCGCTGGGCAGCCGGATCAACACCCTGGATCTGACGCTCGACCAACGTACTGCTTCTTTCGAGGCAGCGCTCGAAACACGAACGACACTCCTGTCCGACGCCATCGAGCAGCGCACGTCCGGTATCGCCGAAGCCCTGGAAGAGAAGACCAAGACCATCTCCGATGTTCTGTCCGACCGGTCCGACGCGATCACAATTCAGCTTGGACAACGGGTCGAGGCCGCGAGCACAGCTCTGGCCGACCGCGCGGAAGAGATTGGCAAGGAACTCACCGAGCGGGTCGATCTGGCCGCCAGCTCCATGGCCGACAAGGCCGACCACCTGGCCAACACCATGACCTCCGGCACAGACCGCATTGACGAAACGCTGGACAATCGCGCCCGTCAGATCAGCGAAACTCTGATCAGCCGGACACGTGAAATCGCCAATGCCTTCGTCCAGGGTCAGGATGAAATGACTTCGGCGCTTGATAATCGTCTGGCGGAAGCTGGAACGGTCCTAGCCCGCCAGAGCGAACAGCTGACGGATTCCCTCTCCGAGCGGATTGCCGAGATCAACGTTTCTCTCGGCGCCAAGGTGTTCGAAGTTGCCGAAACCCTGGATACACGGGCCAGCCAGCTGGAAACCGTCCTCAACGAGCGTCTGGAAAGCATTTCCGGCACCTTGAGCGGCGAAAGCGAAAAGGCCCGCGACATACTGACGGGTATCATCTCCGAAGCCAGCAGCACCCTCTCCGGCGAAAGCGTCCGGATGCGCGATATGGTCAAGGATGCCGTCGAACAGGCGGTCTCGACCCTTTCGACTGAGACCACCCGTACAACCGACCTTGTTTCCGGCACCGTTACTGAGGCGACAAACAAGCTGTCCGGTGAAGGTCAGCGCATGCGTGAAATCGTGCTCGGATCTGTCGGCGAAGCCCGCGGTGTTCTGGTTGGTGAAAGCCAGAAGGCAGCCGATGCAATCACGGCAGTCATGGAACAGGCGTCCGGATCCATTTCGGGGGAAACCTCGAAAATCCGCGAACTGGTTCTGTCCGCTGTGGGGGATGCTGCCAGATCAATGGCGGCGGAGAGCGAAAATGCCCGCGCCCTTTACGTTGGCACCCTCGCCGAGTTCTCCGGATCCCTTACCGGCGAAAGCGAAAAGGTCCGGACCGACCTCTCTCGCACGATTGCCGAGATTTCCGGCAACCTGTCGGCCGAAAGCGAGCAGGCACGCCTTACCCTTGGCCGGACACTCGAAGAGATCCGCGGTCAGATGTCTGGCGAAGCCGATGTGGTTCGCGCCCGGGTTCACAACGCTGTCAACGAAGCTGCGGAATTGCTCGCACGCCGCGGCAATGCTGTAGCAGCCGAATTGATCGACAAGGCAACAACACTCAACGAAGCGTTTGGCGCACGTTCGGGTGAGTTCGCCAAGCTCGTCGGCACCGACGGCAACGAACTCATTCTGGCAATCGAGGCACGGGCCGAAGACCTTACAGGTCGCGTGTCCGAGGTTCATAGAGCCATCCTCGATGCAGTTACGGTCAAGGGCCGCGAGGTCAGCGATAACTTCGCGCAGAGCGGCCTCGAAGCAACTCGCTCGCTGGTCGAGGCCGGAGACCGGATTGTTGCCAACCTCAATGAGCGCAGCGAACATGCCGCCAACATCCTGGCCGACACCAAGCGCAGCCTCGAAGCTGACATCAACGACATCCTCGACCGTTTGAACAAGTCGAACGAGAGCCTGCAGGACACGGTCACATCGGCCGGAACCAATCTGGCCGAGGTGGAAGTCAATCTCGGACGCCGTGCCGGAGAGTTCCGCACCGCGGTGGACCGTGCTGTCACAGAGACCAACGCCTCAAGCGGCATTATCGGCGAGCAGGTAGACGCTCTGAGAACGGTTACGGAGACAACCTTGGCCGACATTCAGGCCCTCACCGCCCGCTTTGGCGACAATGCGGCCGAGCTATCCACAGCTGCCCGTCATCTGGAAGAGACCAACAGTTCCGTCAGCACCCGCATAGCGGATCGCAAGACCGCGATCGAACAGGTTGCAGATACGCTGCTGGCCAAGACCGAAGCGGTCGACAGCCTGATGCGCACCTTCACGGAGACCTTGTCAAACACCCTGGAGACAGCGGACGACAAGGCCCGCGAGGCAGCTCATATGCTCGGAGCTGCTGCGGAAGCGGCCACCAGCCAGGTCACGGAGCAATTCGAGTCCATGCGCCTGACCGCTGGCATGGAAGGCCAGAAGGCCCGTGATGCAATCCGCTCGGCCCAGGACGACATCATGACTGAGATGTCCCGCACGGTATCGGACGCATCCGAACGCTTCAACGAAGCGGCAACGCGCATGCGCGATGTTGCCCGCGAGGTTCATCGCGAGCTGGAAGCCACCCGCAACGAACTCAAGCAGGGTGTCTTGAACCTGCCGGAGGAAGCAGAAGAATCCACCTCCGCGATGCGGAAGGTCGTGAACGAGCAAATCCGGGCACTGACCGAGCTTTCCGACATTGTCGCCAAGCAGTCCAATGCTCTGGATATTGCCCGTCCGCAGGAGCGTGCAGTTCAGGCCTCGGCCGCCGCGGCTCCAGCTCCAGCGGCCTACAGTGCGCCGGCCCCCCGCCAGCAGGCTCCCGAGAGCCGTCCGGCACCGGCACCACGTGGTGCGCCGGAACAGCCCCGCCGCAAGGCCCCTGCCCCCGCACAGGAAGCCCCGGCAAGCAATAACAAGGGCTGGGTATCAGATCTCCTGCGCCGCGCCTCACGCGACGAGGATCAGGGCGACCTGCCCCGTTCGCCGTTGCACACGGTTGAAAGCCTGAATTCGCTTTCCGTCGACATTGCACGGGCCATAGACCATGAAACCTTCGTGGACCTGTGGGATCGCTACAAGCGCGGTGAGCGTCATGTCTTCACCCGCAGGCTCTATACCCTGCAGGGACAGCAAACCTTCGACGAGATCCGCCAGAAGTATTCCCGCGACCCTGAATTCCGCACAGCTGTGGAACGATACGTCGCCGACTTCGAGCAGCTTCTCGAGCAGGTCTCGCGCAATGACCGGGACAACATGCTGGGTCAGACCTACCTGAGCTCAGACACCGGCAAGGTCTATACGATGCTGGCCCACGCCAGTGGCCGCCTCGACTAGGCAAGACCACACACTCATAAGAGGCGGGCTTTGTGCCCGCCTTTTTTTTGCCCTCACCACGCTCTATTACACGTAAGACGGACCTTTTCAGATCAGAACAACTTCATATGGACAGAGCTCTCAGTCTGGAGGCAGCCGGACTTACAGACAAGGATGCCCGCCAGGTTGGGGTCTTTGCCGCCATCATCTTGCATGTGCTGGCGGGTGTTATCCTGATCATTCCCTTTCACAAGACAAGCAGGCCGCTCAAGGTTTCCAGTATCTCGGTCGAACTCATCCCGCTAAAGCCCCCTCCGCTGAAACGCCCCATACAAAAAGCCCCCACTCCCGAAACACTCGAACGCGTCCCCCAGGCAGCCCCTCAAAACCCTGCGCCCAAAACGACCAGCGAAACATCAGCCGGCAGGCAAAAGCAGCCGGAGAGACCTCAGCTCCCTGCATCTTCCGTTGCAAACTCCCCCTCAGGAAAAATGATGAAGGCCAAGCGGTTTTATACCCGGGCCATGCTGAACGCTCCCGGGAGTGACGACACACGCCTTGTTCTCGCTCAAACAACCGGTGACGACCGGATGATACAGGTGTGCAATGCTGAAGTTATGGAGCAGATCGCCAACTGGCAAAGCAGTTACCGGCCGGACTTCGTCGTTCCTTATGCAACACAGGACATTCTGATCTCCGCCGACACTGTACAGGTCGAAGGTGGATTATTCCGCAGTTACGGCAGCTGGTATCAAGTCCGTTACAATTGCACGTTCCAGACAAACAGCAACAATGTCATCGCCTTTGAATTTCTTGTAGGCGATAAAATCCCCCAGTCCCGCGTAGACGCCCTGACGCTGCCCTACAACTGACATCAACGGTCATTGAGTGTGGACCGCCAAAGTCAACCGGAAGTTTCTCTTGACCCAGCGCCCTCGCACCTCGACCCTAGCAGGAGCACCTTTTCTCTCAACACCGAAACAGCCGATGACATCTCAAACCAATTCTCCGGCCATCGGGTTGGGTACAGCCTTATTAGGCTTCGCGATCTACGCCACACATGATGCGATCACCAAGCATCTTGGCGCTCAGTATTCCGTGTTCCAAATCATCTTCTTCGCCATGCTCTTTGCCTTCATCCCCATGTCGGTTCTGATGCTGGCCGACAAGAAGACCGGCAATTTCCGGCCTAAGCACCCGTGGCTGGTGCTGGCGCGCTCGGGCTTGAGCGTTCTCGCCCTGTCCTGCGGGTTCTACGCCTTCACCGTCCTGCCGCTGGCGGAGGTCTACTCACTGCTGTTCGCCGCCCCTTTGCTTATCACCGTGTTCTCAATCCCGATCTTGGGCGAAGTCGTCCGTCTGCAAAGATGGGCCGCGGTTATTGTCGGGCTGCTTGGGGTTCTGATTGTTTTGAGACCCGGAGCGACAGAGCTGACCCTCGGTCATGCTGCAGCCTTAACGTCTGCCTGTGCCAGCTCTCTGGCATCTGTGGTTGTTCGCAAAATAGGAGGGGAAGAGCGCTCTGCCGTTCTGATCCTCTACCCGATGATGCTGTCCATGCTGCTTATGGGTGGAGCTCTGACGGAAGTTTATCAACCAATGGAGCTATCCGACCTTTCACTCATGGCCGGTCTCGGGTTTTTGTCCGTTATAGCTCAGCTTTGTATCATTTCAGGGTATCGTTCAGCTCCGGCCGCTGTTGTCGCCCCAATGCAATACAGCCAGATTTTATGGGCAACTTTCTTCGGCTACATGTTCTTTAGCGAGAGCCCCGATTTTTATGTCGGCATAGGATCCGCGGTTATCATCTCGTCCGGCATATTTGTTGTTTGGCGCGAAAGCCGCTCCAATGTCTCCATACGCAGCCCGGTTCTGCGCGCCTTCACAGCACGCTTCGCGGTCGCGCCGAATCCACCACGGAAATGAACGCCTAGCCAGACAGGGCGTTGGTCAGACCTTTTGAAGAATCCAGGCAGCCATCTCGGCAAAAACCTGATCGCCGGCCCTGTTCAAGGCAGCAACAGCCTTGTCGACATCTGCTGCCCCTGACGGGGCCTCGGCTCTGAAGACCCGGTTGCCGACAGACCGGCCATTGCGATCGTTCACCAGTTTTGCCGCGATCTCGACGACACCCCGATTTGGTCCATCGACATGGAACTCAAAAGCCCTGAGTTCTGTCTGAAGCTGATAGTCAATCAAAAGGCCATCACCCGGGAAACCGACACCCCGCAAACGTCCGGTTCCCTGAAGGGTCTGAACGACCTTGGCCTGGACCACGTTCGGCAAGGCATCGGCCCATGCTGCCTTGGGAAAATAGCTGTAGACAGGGCCGCGATCGACCACCGCGATATAATTCGTATCCAGCGCCTTCAAGGCGCGCGGGCGCGGCACCAGAACCTGAACTCCACGAGACCTTCCCGAGGCCTCTGGTGAAGTTGAGGCACTCAGCCCATAGAGCGCAGACGGCGTGTTGGAGCCAGCGCAACCGGCCAGCAGGACGCTGCCCCCCAGAAGTGTCAGAACCTGCCGCCGGCTGGTATTCTCGCCCGACCATTTCACCATTGTCGATATGCCCTTTTAACCGGCACCCGTCGCATGTTCCGGATTCTGCATTGTCCTGTCATCAATCAGCGCCGCCGTCCACCAGTGTAGGTTGGCACATCGTCACCACCAAAGATCACCCGGTTCGGGTTTCGATCAAAATTCTCGACCGCTCGCTGAATAGAAACAAGTGTCCGGTTGACCTGAGCCATCGCGGCTGCAAAATCCGCCGATCCCTGATTGGCAAATTTGGACAGGCCACCTGCGATGGAATCCGCACGGCTTTCAAAGGCGTCCGCCACCTTTCGGATAGACGTCGCCGCCTTGGTCGCCTCCACGATCAGGCCCTCACCATCACCCTCAACCATCGTGCCGACCTGATCGACAAGGCTCTGCACACGAACGGAGGTGGCATTCAGTGTTGCGGTCATTTCCTTCGCGTCGGAAATAATCTGATTCACGTCAGGTGTCCGGGCTTGCAGATCGGAGGTCATTTTCTCAACATTCTGAGCGGCAGCCTTGGCCGACAGAATCATGTCATCGATACTTTGCTTCTGGTCCGAGATCCCGCCGGTTACCGTCTCGACCGAGCCGACAATATTCGCGACCTTTTGCGGATCTACGGCCTGCAGTATCCCGTCTGCATCGCGAAGGGTTTGGGTAAACTGGTCTGCGGCCTCACGGACATTGTCCACCAGCGCGACAATACGGTCATCTTCGCCGCGCACAGTTGCCGAAATTTGCTCGAAGTTCTGAACGGTCGATTTCGTCGACGCAATGATCTCGTTGATCTGCGCTTCCTGAGCCTGAACGTTGGCAACAATGCTTGCCGCATTGTCGACAACCGACCCAACTTGCGCCGGATCGACCTCGGCAACAATCGCGTCGATTTTGGCAAGCGATACATTCAGGTCGCGGGTCAAGGTCTCAACGGAAGCCACAACGTTCGACACCTTGTCCGGATCGACAGCATCCGCTATTTCGACACCGCGACTAACAATGCTGTCCACCTTGCCCATCACCGCACGGCTGTCGCTCAGGACATTGCCAATGTCCTCTTCATGCGCTTTCAATGTTTGAGAAACACCCGCAAGATTATCCAGCGTTTTGCTCGAGGCAACGATCGCCGCATCAATCTCGGACGAACGTTTTTCCAGAACATCACCGAAGACCGCGGCCCCCTTTACGACCTTATTGATATCGGCAGGATCGACAGCAGCCACAAGCTTTTCGACATCGGCCAGCCCTTTGTTCAGGTTCCCGGTGAATGTCTGCAAACCTTTCGCGGCACCTTGCGCATCAGCCAGCAAACTCTCGATCCCCGTGCTGGCATCGCCAAGAGACTTGCTGAACGTCTCGAGGTCCCCGACAATTTCCGTCACCTTGTCGGAAGGCACCGCTGCCAGAATGCGTTCTGCTTCAGCGACAAGCGTTTCCATACGTCCGGACAGTTTGCCAATCGCCTGGCTGGCACTTGCGACACTGCCCATGAAATCTGAGATACCGTCAGAATTGGAGGCAAGGGCTGCGGAAAATGCTTCGACATTCTGCACCGTCTGACCAATCGCCGGTCCGTTTTCCTTCAGCAGATCGTCAATTGTCGACATGGTGGAATCGGCTTTTTTCAGGACATCCCGCGCACCGCCAACGATATCATCGAACAATGAGCGTTCTGCCTTGATGACAGGTATCTCGTCAGAGTCCGGCTGCAAAAGCAATGGCGCGTCCAGGCTGCCGCCATTGAGATCCACATAGGCGACACCGGTAAGACCCGTGAAATTAAGAGTTGCGACGGTATCTTCGCGAAGCGGCGTGGTCGGTTTGACCCGGACGGTTGCCACCACCACCTTCGGATCCTGCCGGTCGAAATCAAGGGAACTGACGTCCCCGACGCGAATGCCGTTGAACAGGACCTGCCCACCGACCGGCAGTCCTGTGACAGGGGCCGGAAACACAATTTTTACAAAGACATTTTCACGCGATTCAGCGGTCGCGGCCAACCAGTAGACAAACCCGAACGCACCGATCAGCGTCGCCAGCATAAAGGCGCCGATGAGTATGTAGTTCGCACGGGTTTCCATTAATCAGCCTTTACACGCGACGCAGGGCACGTTCGCCCCTGAAATACGACATGACCCAGGGATGATCGTTTTTCATCATCTCATCCATCGTACCGATGACCAAAACCCGCTTATCTCCGAGAACAGCGATTCGATCACAGATAGAATGTAAGCTATCCAGATCGTGAGTCACCATATACACAGTCAGCCCAAGCGTTTCGCTCAGGTTCGCGATCAATTTGTCGAACTCTGCGGCCCCGATCGGGTCGAGACCCGACGTCGGCTCATCCAGAAACACCAGATCCGGATCCAGTGCAAGAGCACGGGCAAGGCTGGCCCGTTTGATCATGCCGCCAGACAGCTCCGATGGAAATTTACCCGCAGCGTCCTGAGGCAGGCCGACGAGATCCAGTTTCAGGCTTGCCAGCTCGTCCATCAGGCTCTGAGACAGATCAAGATGTTCCCTCATTGGGACCTGGATATTCTGCTTGACCGTCAAAGACGAGAACAGAGCCCCCTGCTGAAACAAGACGCCCCAGCGCCGCTCCACGGCCTTTCGCTCTTCATCGCTGATCGTTGAAACATCATGGCCAAAGACGGAAATCATTCCGGATCGCTTCGGCGTTAGCCCCAGGATCGTCCGCATCAAGACGGACTTGCCCGTTCCCGACCCGCCGACAAAGCCGAGAATCTCCCCCTTGCGCACGTCAAGGTCCAGGTCTTGCAGGATGATCTTGGACCCGAAGCCAACGGTGACGCCCCTGACAGACAGCAGAATATCACCATCCTTGCCGGCTTCGGTTTCCATTTCCTGATGGCGGTCTTCAGTTGCTGCTCGGCTCATATGCGCCTGTCAAATCCCGATAGAGGCAAAAAATATGGCGAAAAGACCATCCACCAAAATAACGAGGAAAATCGCTTTCACAACCGACATCGTGGTGTGCATGCCCAGCGATTCCGTCGAACCGGAGACTTTCAAGCCCTCCACACAAGCGATCAAGCCCACAATCATCGCCATGAACGGGGCCTTGATCAATCCGACCATCAAGGTCTGCATCGTAATCGCTTGATGCAACAGGGTGATAAATGCCCGAGGCGGAATTTCCAGGTAGGTCCAGGCGATCAGGCCGGACCCCAGCAACGAGGCAACGTCCGAAATAAAGGTCAGCACGGGCAATGCCAGCATCAAAGCCAGGATTCGTGGCAGAATCAGAACTTCCGTGACGCTCAGGCCGATCACATGCAGGGCATCGATCTCCTCCCGCATGCGCATCGCGCCGATCTCGGCCGTGAAGGCGGACCCTGAGCGGCCCGCCACCATGATCGCCGTCAGGATAACCCCCATTTCGCGGAGCACGAGAACCCCCGCCAGATCCACCACATATATTTCCGCACCAAACTGCCGGAGATAAAAACCGCCCTGTTGTGAAACAATGGCCCCGATCAGAAAACTCATCAGCGCGACGATAGGAACAGCGCCGATGCAGGTCCGGTCAAACTGGACGGCAATGGAAATTCCTCTCAGGCGCCTGGGCTGCAGAACCACGGTCGCCAGAACGGTTCCCAGGGACCCCAGAATGTGAAGCATCGCCAAGGCATCTTTCCAGACACCCACCATCTGGCGACCCATTCTTTCCAGGGTTCCAGCTATGGAAATACGGTTAAGTTCCGGCTTCCATTGCGGCGGGTGGTGCCCTTCGAGTTCCTGAAAAAGCAGTTGCCGTTTATCATCCAGGCCTGAAATTTCAACTTGCCGCCCCTGAAATTCCAGCGCACCGCGTAGCCTGTGCACCAGCCAGGCACCGGAAGTATCGATGATACCAATATCCGACGCATCAATGCTGATGGGCCCCTTACCCGTGAACTTCGCGTCAGCCAGGGCCATTTCCGCGGAAGACAGGGTGCTGATCACCCAGTCTCCGCTGAGACGGATAGCCTGTCTTTCGTCACTCGCCAGGACTTCGCAGCCAGGAGCGGTATTTTTTTCCAAGAATGCCATTCCGGACAGACCACCCTCTTGCCGCTTGCTTCTACTCCCTCGTATACCTTGCCAAGGAGTTCATCGTCCAGACACCTCCCTGTCTGGCCCCACTCGGAGTTCAGTTCATGAAGATCGATCACCCTTATCTCCTCTTTCTTGGCGACGTGCCCGACGCCCTGGCCGCTAAAACGGCAACCGGAATCGTCGACTGGCGCAAAGACTGGTGCGCCGGGCAACTGCGTCTGCCAGGCTGCGCGGCAGACACCGGGCTGCCCGACATCACCATCGCCGAGGCAAAGGATAAGGGCGTGAAGACCATGGTGGTCGGAGCTGTCAATGCCGGTGGGCGCCTGCCAGATCACTGGATTTCCTCAATCGTTGAAGCCCTCGACGCCGGCATGGATGTCGCAAGCGGACTGCATGTCCGGCTCGGCACGATCCCTGCCATCAAAGAAGCCGCCGAGCGCAACAAGTGCCAGCTGTTTGATGTTCGCCAGAACGATGAGACATTCGCGACAGGCAAGGGCTCCAAACGTCAGGGAATGCGCATTCTGGCCGTGGGCACCGACTGCTCCGTCGGCAAGAAATACACGGCTCTGGCCATGGACAAGGCCATGAACGAGCGCGGCTACAAAAGCTCATTCTGCGCAACCGGGCAGACCGGCGTGTTCATTTCAGGCCGGGGTGTCGCCCTGGACGCGGTCGTCGCCGATTTCATTTCCGGCGCCGCCGAATGGATTTCGCCGGAAACGGATGCGGATCAATGGCAGATCATCGAAGGCCAGGGATCATTGTTCCATCCCTCTTTTGCCGGGGTCACGCTTGGGCTTCTGCATGGCTCTCAGCCCGATGGTTTCATCGTTTGCCATGAACCCACCCGCACGACCATGCGCGGGGTGCAGACCCCGCTGCCGACGATCCAGCAGGTCATTGACCTGACGATACAGTGCGGCCAGTTGACCAACCCCGGCATCCGATGCGTTGGGATCGCGGTAAATACGGTTGCACTGGGCGAAGATGAAGCCAGAGCCTACCTTGCAAAGGTTTCTGAAGACCATGGCGGCCTCCCGGCAACCGATCCTGTCCGCTTCGGCATGGAAGCCGTCGTCGACAAGGTCGCTACTGAATTCGGTGCCCCATGACGAGACGTCTTGCCATTGAAACGGACAGCTTCGAAATCGCGGGCGGTGGCTTTGCCATCTCCCGCGGACGGCGGACGCATGCCGATGTTCTGCTGGTCACATTGACCGAGGGGGCCGCAGCAGGCCGCGGGGAATGTGTTCCTTACGCCCGCTACGGCGAAAGCCTTGACAGCGTCAGCGAACAGATCAGGAGCGTCCAGGACGCGCTTGAAAGCGGCATCAGCCGTGAGGAGCTTCAGTCGCAAATGCCCGCAGGCGCCGCCCGAAACGCGGTCGATTGCGCCCTTTGGGACCTTGAGGCCAAGATCACCGGCAAATCCGCCGCTGAAATTGCCGGGCTTCCGCCCATGAAACCGGTGACGACAGCCTTTACGCTAAGTGTCGGCACACCGGAAAAAATGGCGGAGGCAGCCAGCAAAGCCGCCCACAGACCGCTGCTGAAGGTGAAACTGGCAGGCGCCGGGGATGACGAACGCATGGCCGCTGTTCGCGCAAATGCGCCGGAATCGACATTGATCGTCGACGCGAACGAAGCCTGGGACGAGAGCTGTTTTGACGCCAATATGGCCGCATGCCAAGCCGCAGGAGTGGCCCTGATCGAGCAGCCCCTGCCCGCCGGCAAGGACCAGATCCTGGCGGATATCGAGCGCCCGGTGACTGTTTGTGCCGATGAAAGCCTGCACACCCGCAAGGACCTTCAGGAACTCCGTAGCCGGTACGATGCCGTCAACATCAAACTGGACAAGGCTGGCGGCCTGACCGAAGCCCTTGCAATGGCCCGGATCGCGAAAGACCTCGATTTCAAGATCATGATGGGATGCATGCTCGGCACGTCCCTTGCCATGGCCCCTGCCGTTCTCGTGGCGCAATTCGCCGACTTCGTCGATCTCGACGGACCGCTGCTGCTGGCCCGTGACCGCAGCCCTGCGATCCGCTTCGAAGACAGTCTCATGCATCCGCCCGTTCGGGAGCTTTGGGGCTAGGATTCGGACCCTAGACCTCCGCGGCTGTCAGCTTGAACGCCATGAGTGGGCGAAGAAGTGCCAAACCTAGCACAGCGATGACGGACGCAACCGCCATCGCCCAAAACGGGTAAGCAGGATCAGCCGCATAAAGCGGACCGCAAACCGCGAGCCCTGCCGCCATCAAGATGCCGTTGGAAGCCGCCAAAAGCCCTTGCCCCGTAGCGGACCATTTTGGCGGCACCAGCCGGGACAAATACCCGACTGCGCCGAGATGCGCCGCGCCAAAGCTGATACCATGCAGCAACTGCAGCACAGTCATGGTCAAGAGATCGTCCGCAAAGGGAAACAGAACCCAGCGGACAACTCCGCCAACGGCCCCCACAATCATGAAATTCAGTGGACCGAAACGCGCAACCAGGCGCCCGGCCATGAAAAACAAGGCTATTTCGGCAACAACACCGACAGACCACAAGAGGCCGACCGCGAACTCCGATATGCCTGCCTGGAGCCAGAACAGGGTTCCAAAACCATAAAAAGCCGCATGACTGCCCTGTAGCAGCCCAAGAACCAGCAGGACGCAGAGGAACCAGGGCGACCAGAACAACCCGGGCCGGTCCATGTCTGTTTTCCGGGCTGTCTGCTCCGGCCTGCCTTGAGCCGGCAGCGAGATAGCAACGAAACCGGTCGAGAGCACACCAAGCCCAATACCCGCGACGATAATGTCCGGGTTTCCAATGTCCGCCAGCCATCCACCGATGACATTGGCGACCACAAAGCCAACAGATCCCCACAGCCGCATGCGTCCATAGTCGGCGCCATGATTCCGCACCACATCAAGCGCATAGGCATCGCTCAAGGGTACGATCGGAGACCAGAAGGCCATCAATCCGGAAACCGTTATGAGCGCAACCAGCATTCTGCCGCCCATAAGTCCCATGAAGAGCCCCAGAAACGCGGCCCCGGCCATCGAGTAAACAAAAATGGACAAACGCCGGCGCCCGCTCCGGTCGGACAGGCCCGTCATTAACGGATTGGCCGCAATCCGCACAATTGTTCCCGCCCCGAGGATGTAACCAATCTCGGCAACGCTCAGCCCGCGGCTCTCCAGAACCACAGGAAAAAATGGCAGGAACAGCCCAAACCCGAAAAAATGGCTGGCGAATAGAGCACCGACGCGACCCGAAAGCCCCATCACCGGTAACGACATTTTTATGATCCGATATTGCAGCCTAAAGGGATATTAACGATTTCGCCCTTACGCTTCTTGGCAAGTCGTCTGAGTTACGGCAATTCTTGATCAATTGGCAAGCCGAGATAGTCAACAATGCAAGCAGCAGAAATACTTGACGAGCCAGCCCCGATTGGGGAAGCGGAATACCAGACGCTGGAACAAACGCTTTTGGAATCCGATCGCGGCCGGCGCTTCCTTGCCGAATTTATAAAGCGCAACAAGACACCTGAGACCACTGAAATTCTCGGTGCCATTCAGCGCCTCGAGAAGACCATGACACGGCAGCGCAAGGTGCCGGATCTTGATCGCATTCGGCTCGACATTGCCGAAATGCATGATGCCATTGAGCGAACCAAGAACGAGATCGCCAACATCAAGGCTGAAGGTGCGGACAGCAACCGCTTCGTCGACGCCTCTCATGAGCTGGATGCCATCGTCACCCAGACCGAGGGCGCAACCCAGACAATCCTCGAAGCTGCCGAGCAGATTCAGGAGCATGCCTGGACCTTGCGCGAAAACGGCGCGGCAGAATCTGTCTGCGACGAAATCGACGCCAAGGCCACGGAAATCTTCATGGCCTGTTCTTTCCAGGACCTGACGGGCCAGCGGACGACCAAGGTCGTGCAGGTTCTTCGTTATCTGGAAAGCCGCATCAACCTGATGATCAATATCTGGGGGATCGAAGAGCAGGAAGCCGATACAGATGCTGGCCCTGTTGACACCCGTCCAGACGCACATCTTCTCAATGGGCCGCAGCACGAAGGCAAGGGCGTATCCCAGAGCAGCGTCGATGACATGTTCTCCAACGATGCAGAAGCGGATGATAGCGATTCAGCAAGCGCCGCCGATGTAATGGATTTCGACAGGATCGAACCTCAAGCCGACACTGAAGAAGCTGCGGAAACTGTTGCCGACGAACGCGATATTGACGCCATTATGGCGGGCGATTCTGACGGCGACGCTGGGTCCGAGGAGATGGATGTATCCGATATCGACGCCATGTTTAACACTCCCGCGGAGGAAACCGGGGCAGAAGAGGCCGGGCAGGATGCCGAGGACGAAAACGCTCTAGAAACCCTTGACGAGAGTGCAATAGACAAGCTGTTCGATGCCGAAATGGCCGAAGTGAATGCGGACACGGAGTGGGAACAAACTGAGGAACAGGCAAGCGACGCGAACGATGCGGATGATCCGCTGCAGCAGCTGACCGAAGCCGAACGTCAGGCCCTGTTCAACTAACCGTATCCCGGTCAGCGTTCGAACCACTTTACTCATGAAAAAGGCGGCTCGAAGGCCGCCTTTTTCATGTCTGTTATTCCCGAAAACCCCGCATCAACCAACTTGGACCTTTTGAAAGAAGCTTTTTGCTTCTCCGCCAAGACGGGTAGCCTGATCGCGAAGGCCCGATGACATGAGAGCAATCTGCGCGGCAGATTGCTCTGTCTCGTCTATCGACTTTTGCACCGTCTGAATGGTTCCGGAAAACTCAGACGAGCTCTGCGCCGCCAGCTGAACGTTATGCGAAATTTCGGTCGCGGCGGCCGTCTGCTCTTCCACAGCAGCAGCGATATGGTTCGCGATTTCGGAGACCTTATCGATCGTGTCGGTGATATAACTGATGTCGTCCACCGACTGCCGCGTCGCCCGTTGAATGCTGGCGATCTGTCCGGTTATCTCCTCCGTAGCCTTGGTGGTCTGGCTCGCAAGGTCTTTCACTTCAGCCGCGACGACAGCAAAGCCCCGTCCCATGTCACCTGCCCGGGCAGCCTCGATT
>JBNKOQ010000016.1:0-19082 GCA_050294735.1 Roseibium sp.
TGGTTCTCTGGTCATATGGTGCATTTTGCCAAATATCGCTATCAGCCGTTTTTAGATAAGTGTTTGAAGCGCAAAGGTAGTACTTTAATCGGTTTTGCCTTTGTGTTTTTGATTGCTGTGGTCTATGTGAAAAACGGATGGATCGCCATCATGACAAAACTGCCGCCGATCATCACCGACAGCGCGGCCAGCCTGACCGCCCCGAGTTCGCGGCAGGTCCGCCCCGGCTGACGCAAATGCACACACAAGGTCTGCAGCCAGCCCTTGTACCAGCGGGAGCGTTGCGACAGCCACGCAGACCACCTGAACGGCGCCTCCTCGAAAGTGGTGCTCGGAAGAACGCCTGAAAGATACCCAAAGCGGGCCAGCCGGATACCGAGGTCCGCATCCTCCGTGACATTATATTTATCCCAGCCACCGACCCTCTCCAGAATCGAGCGGCGGAAGTGGTTGGATGTTCCCCCCAGCGGGAACGGCCAGTCGAGTTTGTGAAACCAGGGGATCAGCTGATCAAACAGACAGGCATATTCCAGCGCATATTGCCGTGAGAAAAAACTGTCGTTGACGTTGTCGATCGCCAGCCTCGCCTGCAGGCAGGCAAGATTGTCAGGTCCAAGGGTGAAAAACAGCGCCGCCTTTTTCAGCTGGTCGCGCTGCGGCTGATCCTCGGCGTCGTAAATGGTGATCAGTTCCCCGCGTGCGATCTCCAAACCATAAGCCAATGCCCTCGGCTTGGTTCGCGGCAAACCTTCGGGAACAAGAACGATCTCCATGTGATCTCCCAGGCGTCCCCTAAAGGCTTCCCGGGTTTCCAGATCGTCGCATTCCAGCAGAAACTTGATATCGAGCCGGTCGGAGGGATAGTCGAGGCGCTGAAGTCCCTCGATAAGCGCTTCGACGATGCGTGCCTCCTTATAGAGCGGAACCAGTATCGTATACCGAGGCCACCGGATGTCCGGCAGGTCCAGCCCGGGCGGTAACTTCAGGTCGATCACATCTGCCGCAGTTGCCCGGGTGCTTTCCCATCGACCCAAGCCCGTCAGGATACAGGCGAGAGAGAACAGGGTAGCCAAAGCGTAGAACACAAACTCCTTGGGCAGCGTAAGGCCGAAAAAAAACGCGGCGAACATGCCAACCAACAGGATCAATTGCGGCCGGGACAGACGTGCCTTTGCGCTGAATTCAGGAAACCGGCTTTCCAGGTCCCCCGCTGGAGTGTTGAGCACAGTCATCGCATGATGAATTGCGCTTGGCGTTGAAATCCGGATCTGCGCCGCCAGATGCGGAAATTGTTTCAAGTACGCCCTCACCTCTGCGAACTGGGAGTATTCAGGCGCAATCACATAGTGCGGGCTGGTTTCACCAATCCCAACCAGAAGCGGGCCATTTTGCAGGCTGCCAAGGCCGATCGGAATATTGTTCACAGACCGGGGCCGGAAGCCCATTTCCGGCACATAAGGCACATTACAGTGTTCTGCCAGGGCGCTGTAGATCGCCGCTTCGCTGACAATCGCCTTGCGGACGAGATATTCTGCGGCGGTCATACCGACCTTAGGCGCTTCGTGGCATGCAGAGCGCAATACGCTTTCCGCAATCCCCCTCAAACGCAAGATCTCCAACTCGCCTGGAAAAGACTCTTGCACTATCATACCCCCCAAGCGCACAACCAGATCGGTCGAAACTGCTCCACCAGGGAGCCTATGAACCAACAGCTTGTTACCCTTGGGGAACATTTGGGCACATGAAACAAATACACGCAATAGTTTGTACGGTTATATATTCTCTATCATTCATTGCATTTCCCTTCTCGGGGAACGCCCAGACGCTTACATCCGGCAATCCGGTCGTGCCGAACTTCTGGGACCCCAAAGCTGTTTATGATCGCCCCGACAACTTTCCGGAGAAAATCCAGTTCCTCGCCACCGACGGTTATCCTCCGTTCGTATTCCGCGATGCCAGTGGGCGGCTAACCGGTTTCAATGTCGATCTTTCCCGGGCGATTTGCGTCGAGCTCGCGAGCTCCTGTTCGCTTCGGATCAAGGAATTCGATGCCCTTGTGCCCGCGTTGGAAGAAGAGGAAGGAGATGCAATCATCTCCGGGCTGGCACCTTCAAAAGAACTCAACGCAACCCTGCGGTTTTCTCCGGATTACCTGAAGTTGCCGGCGCGTTTCATTGTCCGCCGCTCCAATGGTTTCACCTTCAACGAAAACACTTTGGCCGGGACAACGATTGCCGTTGAGGCAGGATCCCGGCACGAAGCCTTTGCCCTGGCGTTCTGGCCGGACGTACAGTTGCTGTCCTACCCCAGCGCAACAGAGGCTCAAAACGCCGTCAAGGATGGAACAGCCGACGCCCATTTCGGCGATGGCCTATCATTGTCATTCTGGATGAATAGCGAAACTGCGCAGAATTGCTGCGTGTTTGCGGGTGGCCCGTGGCTGGAACCGGGGTATTTCGACACCGGACTGTCCATCGCCCTGCGCAAACAGGACGTCGGGCGGGCCGAGGCAATCAACTATGCCCTGCGGCAGCTCGCTCTCAAAGGCACCTTCCACGAACTCTATCTGCGCTATTTTCCGACGAGTTTCTACTGAGACCGTTCAACGGCAAACGCTCCCTGAATTAGCCTTTCCCGCGGGGCCTGCGTGATTGCATGCGGCGGAAGGGCAACAGCAGGCTCCAGGATAACTTTCGGGCCCCAACCGCCATCTCCTCGGACAGTCCAACGGTCATCTTCAGATGCCCTTGTGACGGCTGATCTATGTATGTCCGGAACAGCCGGTCCCAGAGCGACAGGTTGAAGCCGTAGTTCGAGTCCGTCTCCCTTGGCACTGCGGAATGATGCACCCTGTGCATGTCCGGTGTGACAATCAGAAGCCGCAGGAGCTTGTCGAGCCCTCGGGGCAAGGCAACATTGGCGTGATTGAACATGGCGGCGCCGTTGAGGATGATTTCAAACACCAGCACCGCTTCCACCGGAGCCCCGATTGCGATGATGACCAGTCCCTTCCAAAGAAAGGACAGGATGATCTCGACAGGGTGAAACCGGAGCGCCGTGGTGACATCCATGTCGCCATCTGCGTGGTGGACCTGATGCACACGCCAAAGCACAGGTACTTTGTGAGCCGCCCAGTGCTGAAACCAGACGGCAAAATCCAGGGCAAGAAAGGCAGCAAACCCTGCAGTCCAGCCCTGCCAGCCAATCCAGTTGAAGAGGCCGATGTGGCTGGATCCGGCCCAAAGCGCAAGGCCCATTGCCCCAATCGGAAAAAGTAACCTGACCAGCGCTGCATCCAAAATGACTATCGCCCAGTTCGTGGGCCAGCGGGACAATCGCCTGACAGAAAGGTGGCGGCACGGCAGAAGAAACTCGATCAAGGCCATCGTGGCGAAGATCCCGGAAAAGAAGAGCAATCTCAGCGTTCCTGCATCCAATTCTGTCATGTGGCTCACCTCTCCCCATGCCTCGCCATTGCGGTCTGGTCGAAAACATAATACGCAACCCATCCTACACGGCCTGGCATGGCGATCATGCTGGAACATTCGACAAGACGGATCACAGCTTCATGCCCGATTTTCTCTGGACCCGGCCAGACGACACTGCCATTGCCACCCTGCTGCTGGCTCACGGCGCAGGCGCAACAATGGATTCCACATTTATGGGCAGGCTCGCCAGCGCACTTGCCGCCGAGGGAATTGCATCAGCCCGGTTTGAATTCGCCTATATGGCACAGCGCCGCACAGGCGGCGCAAAGCGCCCGCCCCCCAAAGCCGAAAAGCTCGTCGGGGAATTCCAGGCAGCCCTGCAGCAGCTCCTCACCGAAACACCGGGACCGATCCTGATTGGCGGAAAATCGATGGGAGGCCGGGTCGCCGCAATGTTGTCTGGCGGTGCTTCCCTGCCCGCCCGGGTTACCGGGGTTGCCTGTTTTGGCTACCCATTCCACCCAACCGGTAAAGCAGACGCGGAATGGCGGATAAGCCCGCTTGAGGAAGCCAAGAGACCTGTGCAGATCCTGCAGGGAGACCGCGATCCCTTCGGGTCACAAGCGGAACTTGAGGCCATAAGCCTGCCAGACCATATTGCCCTTCACTATCTTGAAGACGGAAATCACGATTTCGGACCGCGCGGCAAATCCCCGGCGACCCTTGATGGGAATATCAAGGACGCCGCAAAAACCCTTGCTGATTTTGCTAAGCGGCTAACCGGAACCTGATTGGATAGAAGAGCTCGGCCCTGACGGAGATTTCCTCAGGGCCAGCTGGCGTCAGTCGGCGTCGAACTCGTAGCTGGCGCTGCAAAACTCGCATTTCACAACAATCTTGTTGTCGATCTTCATGTCCTCAATCTCTTCGGCACTGAAGCTCGACAATATGCCTTGAACCCGATCACGCGAGCAACGGCATCGATCACTGACAGGCTGAGGGTCGAAGAGGCGTACGCCCCGCTCGTGGAACAGACGGAACAGCAGTTTCTCGACCGTCACGTCCGGATCGGTCAGTTCGACGTCCTTGACCGTTTCGACAAGCATCCGGGCCTCGACCCAGGCATCGTCTTCATCCAGCTCGTGCAGTTCCGCACCCTCGGGCGCATCACCCGGATCAAGATCCGGCTGTTGCATACGCTCAGGAGCTTCCGGCAAGAACTGGACCATCACGCCTCCTGCGGTCCAGACATGGCTAGGCCCCTCCTGCCCTTCAGAGCGGGTGAACAATTCACCAACAGCGATGCGGATCTCCGTCGGTATCTGTTCGGAGCGGGCAAAGTAGCGCCGGGCGACTTCTTCCAGTGAAATGCCATCGAGCTCGACCAGCCCCTGGTAGCGCTGCATGTGCTTGCCCTGGTCGATGGTCATCGCCAGATGGCCACGCCCCATCAGTCTTTCCGGAGACACATCTCCAGTCTCGATGAGATCGGCAACCGCAGCTTCATCGAAGCTGGCGCAGGCACGGATCGCATCCGGCGATGCAAAATCCACCACCAGCATGGAAACCGGCCCGTCTGTCTGGGTCTGAAGGGTAAAGCGTCCCTCGAACTTGAGCGACGTCCCCAGCAGGCTGGTCAGGACAACCGCTTCCGCCACAAGCCGGGAAACCGGTTCGGGATAGGCATGACGCTCAAGTATCGCGTTGACCACCGGCCCGAGAGCAACTGCCCGGCCGCGGACATCCAGCCCCTCAACGGCAAAAGGACGCACTGCATCCTGTCCGGCCGGTGCTACGCCGAAATCCTCAATATCGAATGTCAAAACTTACGCCTTTCACACAGCGCCGAAACACCAGGCAAGAATGCCTTTTTGCGCATGGAGGCGGTTTTCTGCCTCATCGAACACCACCGAATTCGGCCCGTCCATGATCTCCGATGTCACTTCCTCGCCCCGGTGGGCCGGCAGGCAGTGCATGAAGAGGGCCTCATCATTAGCTTCGGACATCAACCGCTTGTTGACCTGATAGGCTCCGAGCAGGTTATGGCGGCTCTCCTCGTCATCGTCTCCCATGGAGACCCAGCAGTCCGTCACAACACAATCGGTGCCTTTGACAGCTTCATATGGGTCGTCCGTGACAATAATCGAGCCCCCGTCGGCACGGGCCTTTTCGATCAGCTCCTTTGGCGGCGCCAGTTCCGCCGGCACTGCGATCCGCATTTCAAAATCGAAACGTGGCGCCGCATGCACCCAAGAGGCCAGCACATTGTTGCTGTCACCCACCCATGCAATGGATTTTCCTGTCAGCGGTCCGCGATGTTCTTCGAACGTCAGAAGATCCGCCATGATCTGGCAAGGATGAGATACCTTGGTCAGTCCATTGATCACCGGAATGGTGGCATTGGCCGCAAGTTCGTTCAGGTCGTCATGGCTCAGAATACGGATCATGACGCCGTCGACGAAACGGGACAGGACCTTCGCGGTATCCGCGATGGTTTCTCCACGCCCCAGCTGCATTTCTGCGCCGGTCAGCATCAAGGTCTCGCCGCCCAGTTCGCGCATTCCGACATCGAAAGAGATGCGCGTGCGCGTCGAAGGTTGTTCGAAAATCATCGCAAGAATTTTGCCGGCCAACGGGCCTTCGCCCCGGCGAAGGCCCTTGCGGTCCTGTTTGATGCGCTTGCTGGCATCCAGAATGTGGCGCAGTTCGTCTCCGCCGAATTCAGTCAGGTCAAGAAAATGCCGCGACATGCCTGTGCTGGTCACTCAGCCGCTCCTTCAAGTGTCAATTTATGTTCAATCGAATGGGCTGCTGCTTCGAGGCGAGACACCGCCTCCGCAATTTCCTCCTCGGAAATTGTCAGCGGCGGCATGATCCGGACCACGTTGTCGCCAGCAGGAATAGCCAGAAGGCCACACTCACGGGCAGCGCCCACAAAATCCCCCACCGGAACCACGCATTTCAGACCAAGCATCAAGCCGGTACCCCGGACATCAGCCAGAACCTTTGGATGGCTGTCCACCAATCCGGCAAGTTTCTGCTTGAACGACAGGCCCTTGGATCTGACATTTTCCAGGAATTCATCCCCCAGGACAACATCGAGAACGGCATTGCCAGCTGCCATAGCAAGCTGGTTTCCGCCAAACGTCGTACCGTGTGTTCCAGGCACCATGCCTGCCGATGCCTCTTCGGTGGCCAGGCAAGCCCCCATGGGAAAACCCCCGCCAATACCCTTGGCAACGGCCATAATGTCAGGCGTCACGCCCGCCCACTCATACGCGAAGAGCTTGCCCGTGCGGCCAACACCGGTCTGGATCTCGTCAAAGATCAGTAAGATGCCTTCGTCATCGCATAATTTGCGCAGCTGGCGCAGAAATTCTGCTGGAATCTCACGTATACCGCCTTCGCCCTGGATCGGCTCGATCGCAATCGCAGCGGTCTGCGGGCCGACAGCGTTTTTCAGGGCTTCCATGTCACCCGCGGGAACCTGATCGAAGCCGGGCGCTTTCGGACCGAAGCCTTCCATGTACTTGGCCTGACCGCCTGCCGCGATGGTCGCAAGCGTCCGGCCATGGAACGCTCCCTCGAAGGTCACGATATGGAACCGCTCCGGATGACCACGGTCATACTGATAGCGGCGCGCCGTCTTGATAGCCGCCTCCATCGCCTCGGCGCCGGAGTTGGTGAAAAACACGCGGTCCGCAAACGTAGCCTCGGCAAGGCGGCGGCCCAACCGTTCGCCACCGGCAGGTGTATGCAGGTTGGATGTGTGCCACAGTTTTCCGGCTTGGGTCTGCAATGCCTCAACGAGATGCGGGTGGCTGTGGCCCAGCGCGTTCACGGCGATGCCGGAACCGCAATCGAGGAATCGTCGGCCGTCGCTCGTCACCAGCCAGATACCTTCCCCATGATCGAACTCCAGGCCCGATCTTGCGTAAGTTCCAAACAGCGAAGACGCCGACATTTTCCAAACTCCCGTGGAGTGAACATAGCTAAAGACCGCGCATCACCCCCGCATTTGGCAGCCGTGAGGAAGAAGCCCCAAAAACGAAATATGCCGCCCGGAAAAGGCGGCATGCGCGTATCGAAAAAGCTTATACACCCGTTACCCTGTTTGCTGTCAATGCAAATGGCAGGTTTCGGCCACTTCAGGCGACACTGTAGCGAGGGCGGCTATTCTGGGGAAAAGTGGCTTCATCCCCATCTGAATGACCTGCCAACCTTGCCCCTACTTTTGCGACTATTGTACTCTGACCCCAGTCGAACACGATATATCGTACGGCAAATCACTTTACGGCACTAGATATGCCAACACTGGCGCGTTTGCGCGTGCCTTAACACTGGGTTAATGCCTCGGGGCTTTTGAACCACAGACCAATTCGGGGTGCGGCAAATGAGTTGGACGAACGAACGCGTAGAGCTCTTAAAGAAGCTCTGGATGGAAGGCCACAGCGCCAGCCAGATTGCTGGTGAGCTCGGGGGGGTTACCCGTAATGCAGTGATCGGAAAGGTCCATCGTCTTGGACTGTCCGGGCGGGCCAAGGCTCCTGCGCCATCTTCCAAACCGCGCCGCAGCCGCGCCAGTTCGGCTTC
Organism: Roseibium sp.; assembly: GCA_050294735.1. Classification (GTDB taxonomy): domain Bacteria; phylum Pseudomonadota; class Alphaproteobacteria; order Rhizobiales; family Stappiaceae; genus Roseibium. The sequence goes on from JBNKOQ010000016.1 coordinate 8,022, forward strand.
ACCCGCGCCGGGCAACCGGCCAAGCGCCCCTCAAACGCATGGCGCGACAGCATTAAAAATGGAGAGCAATCCTGCTCCTGTCGCAAAGATCGAACCTGAAGCGGAACCCATTGCAGAACTGGTGCCTATTTCCGAGCGGGCCACCATCCTGACTCTGACTGAGCGGACCTGCAAATGGCCCATCGGGGATCCGAGCACTGACGACTTCTATTTCTGCGGAAGGTCTTCGGATGCGGGCGTGCCTTACTGTGCCCACCATTGCAAGATAGCCTATCAGCCGGTCAGCGACCGCCGGAGAGACCGCAAGGTCGTCACCGCCCGCGCAGGCTGATAGCGACCCGAATTTGTAAATAAAAAGCCCGGCGCAAATGCCGGGCTTTTTATTTGTAAGAAGGTTGGCAAGGTTATGCGGCTGCAAACTGATCGTTGAAAGCATAACCAGACCCACGGACAGTGCGGATCGGATCCTTTGCCTTTCCGCGGTTTAAGGCCTTGCGCAGCCGCCCGACATGAACGTCGACAGTCCGCTCGTCAACATAGACGTCATGTCCCCAGACGCCATCCAGAAGCTGTTCCCTGGAGAACACCCGGCCGGGTGCAGTCATCAGGAATTCCAGCAACCGGAATTCTGTTGGTCCAAGGTGAACCTCCTTTGCCCCGCGATGAACCCTGTGGGTCTCACGGTCGAGCTCGATGTCGCCGGACCGCAGCATGGACGACACCACCTCCGGGCTGGCCCGCCGCAAGATCGCCCGCACGCGGGCCATCAGTTCGGGTACGGAGAACGGTTTGACGACATAGTCATCAGCTCCGGTCGACAACCCGCGGATACGCTCGGCTTCTTCTCCCCGGGCGGTCAGCATGATAACCGGCAGCCGCTCGGTTTCTTCCCGCATCCGCAAACGGCGGCACAATTCAATGCCGGAGATTCCGGGCAACATCCAATCCAGCAAAAGTAAGTCGGGAACACTTTCCCGGAGACGGACCTCAGCCTCGTCTCCCCGCATGCAGGCATCGACCGTGTAGCCCTCAGCTTCCAAGTTGTATCTCAGCAGCAGGCTGATCGGCTCCTCGTCTTCAACGATGAGTACCTTCGGCATTCCAATTCACTCCGAACCATTCAAGCCAGACGCCAGCGCGTCAGGCGTCTTCCCTGTCCGCCACGCCGGTCTCGTCCATGCGTGGGCGGTCGTCTGTTAACCGGTCACCAGTGACCATATAAAAGACGTTCTCAGCGATATTTGTTGCGTGATCGCCAATACGCTCGATGTTCTTTGCGCAGAACAGCAAATGAGCGCATTGCGAGATATTGCGTGGGTCTTCCATCATGTAAGTGAGCAGTTCGCGGAAGATCGACGTGTAAATCGCGTCCACTTCGCTGTCGCGGTCGCGAACCATGATGGCCTCTTCCGCATCGCGCCTTGTATAGGCATCCAGAACCGCCTTGAGCTGGGCCAGCGCAAGCTCGGTGATATGTTCCACGCCAATGGCGAGCTTCTTGGATTTCAGATCGCTGTCGATCGCGATGACCCGTTTGGCAACATTTTTCGCCATGTCACCGACACGTTCCAGATCGTTGGCGATGCGCCCGGCGGCCATGATCTCGCGCAAGTCCTGGCCCATTGGCTGGCGGCGCGCAATCACATTGACGTTCCGCATCTCGATATCGAGCAGAAGCTCATCCAGTTTGGCATCTTTCAGGATTGTTGCCTCAGCCAGTTCCAAATCCTGTTTCATCAGCGCGGTGACAGCATCTGTGACGATGTCTTCCGCCAGCCCGCCCATTTCGGCGATCCGTCCGGCAATGCCGGTCAATTCCTCTTCGTAAGCAGAAACCGTATGTTCGGTCATCCTTGGTATTCCTTTCCAACCCTTTGCCGGTCCGATCAGCCGAAGCGACCCGTGATATAGTCCTGAGTACGCTTGTCTTGCGGATTGGTGAAGATGTCTTGGGTATCACCAACTTCCACCAGATTGCCCATATGGAAGAAGGCCGTTTTCTGAGAGACGCGCGCCGCCTGCTGCATCGAGTGGGTGACGATAACAATCGTGAAATTCTCACGCAGTTCGTCGATCAGTTCCTCAACCTTCGCCGTCGCAATCGGATCCAGCGCCGAGCAAGGCTCATCCATCAGAATCACTTCCGGGCTAACCGCAATGGCCCGCGCGATGCATAGACGCTGTTGCTGCCCCCCGGACAAACCTGTGCCCGGGCCATCCAGGCGGTCTTTTGCTTCGTTCCAGAGACCGGCCTTTTGAAGGCTGGAAGCAACAATCTCATCCAGCTGAGCCTTGTTCCGGGCCAGCCCGTGAATACGCGGCCCGTAGGCGACGTTGTCGTAAATCGACTTGGGGAACGGATTGGGCTTTTGAAACACCATTCCGACCTTCGCGCGCAGCTGCACCGGATCGACCTTGGGATCATAGATATCTTCCCCGTCCAGTGTGATCGAGCCCTCAACCCGGCAGATATCAATCGTGTCATTCATCCGGTTCAGAGCGCGCAAAAAAGTCGATTTGCCGCAGCCGGAGGGCCGATAAAGGCGGTAACGGCCTTCGCGCCGATGTCGAGGTCGACATCCTTTATCGCATGGGTGTCGCCGTAATACACCTGTACCTTGCGCGCAGAGATCTTCGCTTCCGTCATAGCAATAGCTTCCATCGTCCCTGACATATCGTTCATGTTAGCTCTCTCAATCCGTTTACCAGCGACGCTCAAAACGGCGGCGTAGAATAATTGCAATCAGATTCATCAGCACCAGAAACACAAGGAGCACGATGATCGCACCGGATGCACGTTCAACAAATGCGGGATCGCCGCGCTGGGTCCAGTTATAGACCTGAACCGGCAATGCCGAAGCCGGGTCGAAGAACCCTTCAGGTGGCAGCCCGGGGTATTCCCGGACGAAGGCGACCATGCCGATCAGAAGCAGCGGAGCCGTCTCGCCAAGGGCCTGCGCCAAACCAATGATCGCACCTGTCAAAATGCCTGGCATGGCCAGTGGCAGGACATGGTGGAAAATGGACTGCATTTTTGACGCCCCCACCCCCAGTGCGGCATCGCGAATGGAAGGCGGAACGGCCTTCAACGCTGCACGGGTTGCGATGATGATCGTCGGCAAGGTCATCAGCGTCAGGACCAGGCCGCCGACAATGGGCGCCGACTGCGGCAAACCGGCAAAGTTGATAAAGACGGCGAGGCCAAGAATACCGAACACGATCGATGGAACAGCCGCGAGGTTCGCGATATTAACCTCGATCAGATCGGTCAGAGGGTTCTGGGGTGCGAACTCCTCCAGGTAGATCGAGGCAGCCACGCCAATGGGCAGCGACAGAACCAGAACGATCAGCATCATGTAGATGGAACCGATGATCGCCACTCCCAGGCCTGCGGCTTCAGGCCGCGTGTCTGAGGCGTCAGGAGCTGTAAAGAACCCCCAGTTAAACGAGGTTTCGAGTATTCCGGCAGCCTTCAGTTTGTCAGCCAGCTCAAGCTGCTCCGGCGATACATTCCGGTCGAGCTGCGCGCTTTCCATCGTCACGCGGCCTTTATAGTAGCCGTCAATCCGGCCGGCGGCGAGCAGACTGAATGGAACGGTTTTGCCAATCTGCGATGGATGAGCCAGAACATAGCGGCGAAGATCGGCAGGAGCTTCCTTTGAAACGAGCTTCGCGGCTTGCTTGGCATCCAGTCCGTCAACGGAGATGCCTGCGGCAACCATCGTATCGGCAAGCGATTTCTGGATCAGAGGGACATAACCGAAGGTGGACACCTTGGCGATGATCTCCGGATTTCGGTCCCCCGTCTTGTCCAGCTTCGCGGGGTCGAGATAAACATCAAGTGCTATGGTTGTTTGACTGAAGGACGACAATCCGTTCGACAGAATTGAAGTCAAAAGCCCCACCAGCGCCAGAACACCAACCGCGACAGCGAGCATACCCATCAGGCGGAAGCGGGCTTCAGCAGCGTTGCGCTTTTTTACCAGCGGGCTGGCGACGAGAAGGGACGACTTACGCGAAGATGACGGCATAGCGGCCGATGACATTGTTGCGTCGGTCATTCGTACTGCTCCCGGTACTTACGTACGATATAAAGGGCCAGCACATTCAGCCCCAAAGTGAAGACGAAAAGGGTCAGACCAAGCGCGAAGGCAACCAGCGTTTCGGGACTGGCGAACTCGGTATCTCCAGTCAGCTGGCTAACGATCTTCACGGTAACTGTGGTCATCGCTTCAAGTGGATTAAGACTGAGCCGCGCCGCGGCTCCCGCTCCGAGCACCACGATCATCGTTTCCCCGATCGCACGGCTGGCGGCCAGCAGGATCGCGCCTACGACACCGGGTAGTGCTGCCGGCAGAACGACCTGTTTGATGGTCTCGGATGGCGTCGCACCCAAGCCGTAAGACCCATCCCGCATGGCTTGCGGCACGGCGTTGATAATGTCGTCAGACAGCGAGCTCACAAACGGAATAAGCATAATGCCCATGACAAGACCGGCAGTCAGAACCGACGAGGAGGAACTTCCCAGCCCCATAGGCTCGGCGATCCAGTCGCGAAGCAAGGGGCCAACCGTTATCAGTGCGAAGAGACCGTAAACGATGGTCGGAATACCCGCGAGCACCTCAATGGCCGGCTTGGCAATGCTGCGGACTGTCTTGCTGGCGTATTCCGCCAGATAGATGGCAATCATCAATCCGATGGGAACCGCCAGCAGAAGCGCCACGAAAGAGACATAAAGAGTGCCCCAAAGCAGCGGTAGAATACCGAGGTCGGAACCACCTCTGAACTGAGGGTTCCATACCGTGGAGAAGAAGAATTCCCCTGCAGGGTAAAGCTTGAAGAAGTGGAATGTTTCAAACAACAGCGATCCCACAATACCGACCGTCGTCATGATCGCAACCAAAGAAGACCCAATAAGAAGGGTCTTGACGAAGGTTTCGGTTATATTGCGGGCTCGGAACTCGGGGCGTACGCGCCAGAAGGCCAAACCTCCCAGGCAAAGCGCAAACACCAGAACCGCACCGCCCATAAACAATGAGCCGGTCTTGTTCGCATCGCGATAGGTCTTGGCTGCATCAAGTACCTCAACCGGCACATCGCTCCCAAGGGCGACCCCCACTTCTGCGAGACGTCCACGAACGTTGGTAAAATCGGCCCGCATCTGCGCCAACTCGTCTTCGCTGATGCCGCTGTGCTCCATCATGGCATCAAGGCCATCGGCAACGCGACGCACGTCTGACATGACGAGGCTGCGCGCGCCTCCTTCGGGTATGACGCTATCGGGGATCATACCGCTCACTTGGCTTTCAATAAGAACCGGCTGAACAAAGAGCCAGGCAGCGAGGAGCAGCAGCGCCGGAACGGCTGTAAAAAGAGCAACGGATTGCCCGTAATAACCAGGAAGGGAATGCAGCTTGCGGCCTTCGCGGGCCGCCAGAGACAGGGCACGATGCCTGCCGAAAAAAAAGCCAAGCACGGAAAGGCCCAGCACAATCAGGATAAGAATACCCACGCTCATTTGTCTGCTTCCGCCTTAAAAAATTAAGGCTGGCGGCACCCTTCAGCGCCGCCAGTCAAGGTTCTTTTCAAGATTAGTTCAAAGGACCCATCGGAGTGCGGTTCTTGACCATTTCCTGGGTCTTTGCGAGTTCCGGATCGGAAACAAGACCGTACTGAGCCAGCGGGCCATCCGGGCCAGCCATATCGTCGGAAACGAAGAACTCAACATATTCCTGCAAGCCAGGAATTACGTCCAGATGTGCATTCTTGACGTAGAAATACAGCGGACGGGATACCGGATATTCGCCCGACGCAATCGTTTCGGTCGACGGTGTCACACCGGACATGGTCGAAACCTGAAGCTTGTCGGTGTTGTTCTGGTAGAAGGACAGACCGAAAACGCCGAAGCCGTTCTTGTTGGCATCAACCCGAGCTAGTGTTTCGGTATAATCGCCATCGATGTCGATCGACACGCCATCGGTGCGTACTTCAAAGCAGGACTTGCCAGCAGCCTTCTTGTCACCGCCGTTTGCGGCCATGATCAGGTCGAATGTGCCGTCTTCCTTACAACCATCTTCGAGAACCTTCTTGTCGAAGACTTCACGAGTGCCGTGCTTGGTGCCTGGAATGAAAGCCAGGATTTCCTGAGCCGGCAGGTCGGCGTTTACTTCGTTCCACATCTTGTAAGGGTTGTCGACGAGCTTGCCGTCAACAGCGACCTTGGCAGCCAGGGCCTTGTGCCAGTCAGCCGGAGTGAACGCGAATTTCGGGCCGTTGATGTCGGAAGCAAATACGATACCATCGTAACCGATGCGAACTTCCTGGATTTCAGCAACGCCATTCGCTGCGCAGTTGTCGATGTCGGACTGCTTGATACGCGAGGAAGAGTTGGCGATGTCGATGGTGTTTTCACCTACGCCTTCGCACAGCTTCTTACGACCTGCGCCAGAGCCGCCGGATTCAACAACCGGGGTCGGGAAGTCAAAGTTTTCACCAAAAGCTTCCGCAACAATAGAAGCGTAAGGCAGAACGGTGGAGGATCCAGCGATCTGGATCTGGTCGCGCGCCTGAGCTGCGCCAGCGACAACGGAACCGGCAGCAGCAATAGCTGCCATGCTAACGAGGGTCTTGAACTTCACTTGACCACTCCCTTTGAATGTCAAGGTTTATTGGATAGTCGCCGGGCGTGTCCCCTTCAGCGACGTCCGCGACCCTAAGGGCAGCGCATGTGACTTCTATGACGCTTTAATATCAGTTTTATGACATCGTAAGGTGTTGTTTTTATGTGATTTTTTATTTTCGAACGGCATTTCCGGCGCATTGCATGACAAAATGTCATCCAGCGTTTGTCATTTTCAACGACTCTGCTGCCATTCTTGACGGCAACACGCTGCGTCGAAGGTTTCCCCTTCAAGGACCGTCAGAACCGCAACGGAATGAGCTGCTGAAGACGGATGACATTGTCCTTACGCTGATTTGCGGTCAGCGGTATGAGGCCCTTGCCCTTCAGGTATCCACCGTCCCCCCAGGCCGCTTCGGAGGTGAATTCCTCCATATACCCATTCATTCCGGGAATCAGATCCACATGCTCTTTCTTCAGATAAACATAAAGAGCTCGGGATCCCGGATAAGCTCCAGATGCAATCGTATCGAACGAGGGCTCTACCCCACCGATTTCAGCACCCTGGATCTGGTCGCTATTCTGGTCGAGAAAGGAGAATCCGAAGATCCCCACAGTGACCGGATTTGCCTCCAGTTTCTGAACAATCAGGTCGTCATTTTCACCAGCCTCGAGATATGCGCCATCCTGGCGAATGGTTCTGCAAGCTTTTCCACCCGATAGGCCAGCGGCTTTGCACCCGGCCTCCATTACCAGTTCCTCAAACGCATCGCGTGTTCCAGAGGTTGGTGGTGGGCCGAAAACCTCGATCTTTTCTGCCGGAAGGTCCGCTGCGATATCCGACCAGTGCATATAAGGGTTCGGTACAGTCTTGCCGTTGACCACAACGTCTTTGGCCAGAGCCAGAAAAATCTGTTCCTTCGTCAATTTGAACTGGGGCCCAGAGCGGGAATTGGCAAGAACGATACCATCGTACCCAACACTCACTTCTACCGGTGTCACACCGTTCGCACGGCAAGTGTCCAGTTCACTTCTCTTCATCCGGCGGGACGCATTCGAGATATCGGGACTTCCAGGACCTGTTCCCTGGCAGAAGAGTTTAATACCGCCACCGGAACCGGTCGACTCCACCACAGGTGTCTTGTCTCCGCTTTTTTGGCCGTAGGCTTCGGCGACAGCCACAGAGAACGGGAATACTGTCGATGATCCGACGATCAGCACCCGGTCGCGCGCTTGCACAGCCCCGCACAGAAATCCTGTGATCAAAAGGGCAGCCCCCAGCGAAACTGATACTCTAGAGTTTCCCAACATGCGACCGTTCCCGTTCTTCTCGAAGAAACACCGACCATTCAGCCCTAAGCGAGCTCGACTGGAGCCTTCTGGTAAAGCGCCAGCGCTTCACTTTTATGACTTCTGTCAGTTTCTGGAGGCATTCACGTCGGGAAAGTGCACCCGGAAAGTCGCACCCTTGCCCGGGGAGCTTTCGATTTCCAGCCGGGCCCGATGCCGGTTCGCGATGTGTTTGACAATGGCAAGTCCGAGGCCTGTGCCTTTGATCATCCGGCTGGAATCGACGTCGACACGGTAAAAACGCTCCGTCAGGCGAGGCAAATGCTCGGATGGAATGCCCTCGCCGAAATCCTGAACCGCAAGCTGCCACGGAGACTTCACATCCTCCATGTCGGCCCGTTTCACCGAAATTTTCACCTTCTTGCCGGAAGCACCGTACTTCACTGCGTTCTCGACCAGGTTTTCCGCCACCTGGATCAACTCGTCCCGTTCGCCACGGACCACCGCTTCATCCGCGGCAATGTCGATCTCTATCTCGACCCCCTGCTCCAGCGCCACAGGAGACAGCGCGTCTTTCGTATGGCGAGCGATTTCAACGAGGTCAGCTCTCGCCCCTTGCTTCACATGCGCCTTCAATTCAATTCGGGACAGGGAAAGGATATCGTCAATCAGCCGTCGCATGCGTCCCGCCTGCTCCTGCATGATCTGCAAGAAGCGTTCTCGCGCGACCGGATCTTCCCGTGCCGGGCCCTGAAGGGTTTCAATGAAGCCACTTAGCGACGCAAGCGGGGTACGGAGCTCGTGACTGGCGTTCGCGACGAAGTCGGTTCGCATACGTTCGAGCCGTCTTTGTTCAGTCAAATCGTAGATGACCACCAGGACGAAATCCGGCCGGCGGCCAGTCTTTTCTCCCGCAGCCGGCATGTAAATCGGCGCGATATGTGCTTCGAACCACGCTTCAGTGGGCACTTTTTCAGACCAGTTGATCCGCTCTGGCGCACCCGAACTGCTGACCCGGTCGAAGGCTTCCAGTAGAGACGGCGCGCGCAATGAGAAAGAAAGAGGATCTCCTGGCTTTATATCCCCATAGTGCTTCAGTGCCGCCTGGTTGATGTAGCGGCTGATCCCCCTTCCATCCGCAACGAAACAAGGGGTCGGCAAAGCATCGACTGTCACCTTCATACCGGTGCCCGGCCACATACGCCGAAGTTCCCGTTGTTTGACAACCTCCACCCGGCGTGACCGTGTTCGGCGGGGGAAAAAGGCTGTCATAACAAGAACCAACGCCAGCGCGCCAGCTGAGGCACGCCAGGGAACGTCATAAGCAAGGCATGCAGCAACCGCCAGAACCGCGCAGGTCACGAGCAGCCAGCGGCTTTCCCAAAGGCGGGCCACAGGCGCTGCAGGACTGGCGTCAATGTCCGGATCTGCCGGCTGCGGTGTCGTCTCGGTCATGATGGGATGCGTCTTCTGACTGTGTTTATGATGTCATTTTGTTCGACGTCTCAGCAGTTTGATAATGCGCCCCCGGGCAAATATCAAACCCTCGCGGGCATTGCTGATAGCATGCCAAGCATGTCAGACACACGACAGTATGACATTGGTTCGCGGCAGAAACCGCGACGGCCGGATACTACCTGCAAGCCGAGACCAGCAGCTTGAGCCTTGCCGGCCACCCCTGCTCTGAACACATCAACTCTCGAACGGCAGCCGCGTCGTCGCCATGACGGATGAAATCGGAATGAAGCAGTTCAAGACGCGTTCGTTCTTCAACCTGCCGCAATGATATCATCACCCTGCTGGCAGCTGCGGGATCCGCCAAAGGCTCCCCGAAAGACGAAACCTGCCATGCCATACGAATGTACAGCGGCGGCTCGATGGACAAAACGGTTCCCCATGCCTTTTGGTGTCCATCGACTGCGCTTTCATAGCAGGCGCCCCCTGGACAGGGATCGATTCCGACCGTTTCGAATTGATCATCGAATACCGGCAGCCACCAGCTCTCCGGCCGGTCGATCAGCAGTTCGAACACCCTGTCGCGGGATTGCGGAAGATCGCATTCGAACAGACAGTCTTGCAGATTCGGCATGTCAAATCTGATCCTGTTTGGGTCGTGGGTTGCAGCACTCCAGCTCGCGAACCCTTATTCTAAGCCTGATTCATATCTCATGTCTTCGCCCCGGTCAGGTGCATCCTCCCTTGAACAAGGGCATATTCACATCAAACCGGGCTCCACTTTCCATCCTTATTAATAGGAACGGCCCATTGGCGAAAACCACATGCTCCGTGCTAAGGGCATATGCGAAGGTGACATGCTGCAGCGATCCTCACGACCGACTGCCAGCAGGAAGGACAGCATCGTGGAACATGACCGCCAATTTGATCCGCACTATGATACCGCCGTTGAAGTCGCAGATGGTATCCGCCGCGTCACCGCCCGCAATTCCGGACCATTCACATTCCACGGCACCAACAGCTACCTGGTGGGACATGCCTCCATCACCATCATCGATCCGGGTCCAGAGGACGAGGGCCATATAGATACCCTGCTCTCTGCTGCCGGCTCGGCGCCGGTCGAGGCCATCCTCGTTAGCCACACCCATATGGACCATTCACCGGGGGCGAGGCTGCTCAAACACAAAACTGGAGCACCAATTGTCGGCTGCGCGCCGTACCGCCCTGCCCGGGATCTCGAGCTCGGGGAAGCCAACCCGATGGATGCCAGTTCAGACAAGAATTATCATCCGGACCTCCACCTCAAAGACGGTGAGGTCTTTGTATCCTCGGGTGTAAGTTTTCAGGCAATCGAAACGCCAGGACACACAGACAACCACTTATGTTTTGCAGTCGAAGGAACACCATTCCTGTTCTCCGCCGATCACGTCATGGCCTGGTCCACCTCCATCGTAGCCCCACCCGATGGCAGCATGCGGGCCTATATGGAATCGCTGGAGCGGCTGATGTCCAGGTCTGAAAGCACCTATTTGCCGGGGCACGGCGGCCCTGTTCACAATGCCCATGACTACATGAGAGAACTGAAGGCTCATCGGCTGAAACGCGAGGCCTCCATCCTGGCACAATTGGGATCGAACCCAATCACCATTCCGGACCTGGTGCTTAATGTCTACGACGGATTGGACCCGTTGCTAAGA
>JBNKOQ010000017.1:0-18708 GCA_050294735.1 Roseibium sp.
CCCGCTTTCTGAATGACTTGCGCGGTGACGTCGACAAGATCCCTGGAGCAGGCACGCTCGCGTCCGTATCGGCATCGCTGCATGGATCCCTTGCGTTTACCGGCAAAGGCCACGCCACGGACCGGGCCGTGATCCTCGGACTGATCGGGTTGCAGCCGGCCACGCTGGACCCGGACCTCGCTGAAAAGCTCGAAGCAAATGTCCGTTCGAGCCGGACCATATCGCCTGAAGGTCTCGGCACACTCAACTTCGACCCCGAAAAAGACCTCGTCTTCGATTACGGCCCACCGCTCGAAGGTCACGCGAACGGCCTTATGTTCCGTGCATTTGACAGTGCCGGGAACCTTTACCACGAACAGACCTACTACTCGATCGGCGGCGGGTTTGTCGTAACCGAAAAAGAGCTCCTCAGCGAAAAAGACCAAGGAGCACAATCCCTGCATGCCCAGAAGCAGGCACTCGATTGCCCCTACCCCTTTGGGACGGCAAAAGAAATGCTGAAGATGGGCCAGACCTCGGGCAAGACCATCGCGCAGATGAAACGCGCGAATGAGTTTGCCATCCACGGCGATACGCTGGAAGCGGATCTGATGCAGATCCTGCAGGCCATGGATAACTGCATCGAACGGGGACTGCAGCAGGAAGGCATTCTGCCCGGTGGCCTCAAGGTGCGGCGGCGGGCCAAGGCGATCCACGAGAAGCTCAATGCAGAGCGCGGCAACAACATGGCCCAGCCGCATGTGGTCAATGACTGGCTGAGCGTCTACGCCATGGCCGTCAACGAGGAAAACGCCGCGGGCGGGCGGGTGGTCACATCTCCGACAAACGGGGCTGCTGGCGTCGTCCCCGCCGTGCTGCGCTATTACCGCGATCATTGCCACGGCGCGAGCAAAAGAGGCCAGCAGGACCTGTTGCTGGTGGCGGCTGCAATCGGTGGCCTGATCAAACACAATGCGTCGATTTCAGGCGCGGAAGTGGGTTGTCAGGGTGAGGTCGGTTCAGCGTCCGCGATGGCAGCAGCCGGATTATGCGCAGCCCTTGGCGGAACAAACGAACAAGTTGAAAACGCCGCTGAAATTGCGTTGGAACATCATCTGGGCATGACCTGCGATCCCGCTGCCGGGCTTGTTCAGGTGCCCTGCATCGAACGCAATGCGCTTGGGGCGATCAAGGCCGTGTCTGCAGCCAGTCTTGCACTACGCGGTGACGGTGAGCACTTCATGCCGCTCGACAATTGCATCAAGGTTATGCTCGAAACTGGCCGGGACATGGATCTGAAATACAAAGAGACATCCACGGGCGGCATCGCGGTCAATATCCCTGAATGCTGATGCCGCTCTTTGGAGCCGAAGTGAAGGGCCGGTTTTCCGGAACCTCCACTAGGTTGCTGTTTTTTCCGCGGTTTTGACCTGACGGATCTTCGGCGCGGCTTCGAGGACCAATGGGTCCAGTCCGCTATCGCCTTCTTCCAGCATCGCGAACAGTTCCGAGCGCATGCGTGGTTCCCAGAAATCACTAATGTGATCGGCAATTCCAGCGACGGCTTCATCGTGCGGGCGGGTTTTGAAAAACCCGGCGATCTGATTGGCCATATAGGCGAGCTTGTCATGCGACATGCGGCAGGCCTCCTCCGACAATTCTGCTTGAATGGGTGAACAATTCGAATTCGCCGTCACGCACCGTGGCGGCAAGTGTGATGTTTGCGCGGCGTGCTGTTTCCACGGCCAGGGCAGTCGGGGCTGACATGGCGATGATAAAACCACAGCCAATGGACGCAGCCTTCTGGACCAGCTCCACCGAGAGCCTGCTGGTCATGACAATGGCGCCGGATTGCACTCTGGACGGCTGCTCCTGAGCAGACGCCAGCGCACCAATCAGCTTATCGAGGGCATTGTGCCGGCCGACATCCTCACGGATCGCGATCAGCCCCTCTGCGGGATCATAAAACCCTGCTGCATGCACTGCCCGGGTCTTCAGATTCAGCGCCTGTCTTTCAGCAACGGCCTCCGCAGCCTCGATAATGTCGCTCGCAGACAGCTTTATCGATGCGGACACAGGCGGCAAATCCCGCATGGCTGCTTCAAGACTTTCTATGCCGCAAAGACCGCAGCCGACCGGACCGGCCATGGACCGACGGCGTTTTTCCAGCTTCTCGGCCGCCGCCGCATCAAGTTCCACCTGCACATCAATGCCCAATGGCCCCGGAACCACTTCTATAGCCCCGATATCCGCCATGGATCCGGCAATACCTTCCGACAAGGAAAACCCCACGGCCAGATTTTCCAGATCCGCCGGTGTCGCCATTAACACCGCATGAGACGTGCCGTTGAAACTGATGGACACAGCCACTTCTGCCGCCAGTTCGCGTGAGGCCGCATGGAACCCTCCGCCCCGGTGCGCGACACCGGAGTAGCTACGGTGCGTTTTCATGACCCGTCCACTTACATTCAGCTCCAGTCTGTACGGCTCGAGGCTACTCGGCAGCCTCAATCCGGCGTGCGCGTGCAGAAAACGCCTCGTAGCGCTCCTGCCAGTCCGTTGGCCCGTTGGAGGGCGACACCTGCACAGCTGTTACCTTATACTCCGGACAGTTGGTCGCCCAGTCCGAATAGTCGGTGGTGATCACATTGGCCTGTGTGTTGGGATGATGGAAGGTCGTATAGACGACACCCGGCGACACCCGATCGGTTATCTGCGCCCGCAGCGCCGTCTCCCCGGACCGGCTGGCGAGCTTGACCCAGTCACCATCCTTGATGCCGCGCAGCTCCGCATCGTGCGGGGTGATTTCCAGAACATCCTCACCGTGCCAGACGACATTCCCGGTACGCCGGGTCTGCGCGCCGACATTATACTGACTGAGAATGCGCCCAGTGGTCAGCAACAGCGGGAAGCGGGGTCCGGTCTTCTCGTCTGTCGCAATGTAATCGGTTCGGATGAACCGCCCTTTGCCGCGAACGAAGCCGTCCACATGCATCACCGGCGAGCCGGCCGGTGTCGTGTCGTTACACGGCCACTGGACGGAGCCTTTCTGATCCAGCAAGTCGTAGGTCACATTGGCAAAACTTGGTGTGGTCGCCGCGATTTCCGCCATGATCTCGGAAGGATGCGAGTAGCTCCAGTTGCCACCCATCGCATTGGCCAGCATCTGGGTGATTTCCCAATCTGCATAACCGTTCTTCGGAGACATCACCTTACGCACACGGTTGATACGCCGTTCGGCATTGGTGAATGTTCCGTCCTTTTCCAGGAAGGTCGAACCCGGCAGGAAGACGTGCGCATAGTTCGCAGTCTCATTCAAAAAGAGATCATGGACAATCACACAGTCCATGGCCTCAAGACCGGCGGAAACGTGCTTTGTGTCAGGATCGGACTGAAGAATGTCCTCGCCCTGCACATAGAGCCCGCGGAAGCTGCCCTCGACAGCCGCGTCGAGCATATTCGGGATACGCAGACCCGGCTCGTCGGAAATTTCGACGTTCCAGGCCTTCTCGAAAATATCCCGCACATCCGCGTTCTTGACGTGGCGATAGCCTGGTAATTCATGCGGGAAGGAGCCCATGTCACAGGACCCTTGCACGTTGTTCTGACCGCGCAGCGGATTCACGCCCACCCCGGGCCGGCCGATGTTTCCGGTCAGCATGGCCAGATTGGCGATACCGATGACGGTCGTTGATCCCTGGCTGTGTTCCGTCACACCAAGACCATAGTAGATCGCGCCGTTGCCGCCCTTGGCATAAAGCCTTGCCGCCGCGCGTACTTCTGCAGCAGGAACCCCGGTCAGACTTTCCACCGCTTCCGGGCTGTTGGCCGGGTTCGCGGCGAATTCCGCGTAGTCCTGGAACTCGTCCCAATCGCACCGGTCCCTGATGAAAGCCTCATCAAAGAGGCCCTCGGTGACGATGACATGAGCCAGCGCCGTCACAACAGCCACATTCGTCCCCGGGCGCAAGGCAAGGTGATGCGCTGCCTGCACATGAGGTGATTTCACCAGATCGATCCGGCGCGGATCAACCACAATCAGCTTGGCACCCTTGCGCAAACGCTTTTTCAGGCGTGATGCGAAGACAGGGTGGCCATCTGTGGGATTGGCTCCGATGACCAGCACCACATCCGACTGCTCGACACTGTCGAAGTCCTGCGTGCCTGCGGATGTGCCGAACGTCTGGCCAAGACCATAGCCGGTCGGCGAATGGCAGACGCGAGCGCAGGTATCCGTGTTGTTGTTCTTGAAGACCGCACGGGCGAGCTTTTGAACGAGGAAGGTTTCCTCATTCGTGCAGCGCGATGAGGTGATGACACCAATGGAGTCCTTGCCATACTCATACTGGATGGACCGCATCCGGTTCGCCGCAAATTCCAACGCCTCATCCCAGGACACTTCGCGCCAGGGATCGGAGATCTTGTCGCGGATCATCGGATTGAGAATGCGGTCCTGATGGCTGGCGTAGCCATAGGCAAAGCGGCCCTTGACGCAGGAGTGCCCGCGGTTGGCCTTGCCATCCTTGTAAGGCACCATGCGGACGAGTTCCTCACCGCGCATCTCCGCCTTGAAGGAACAGCCGACGCCGCAATAGGCGCAGGTTGTCACAACCGAATGCTCGGGTTGGCCAATGTCGATGACCGATTTTTCCTGCAGAGTTGCCGTCGGGCAGGCCTGAACACAGGCGCCGCAGGAGACGCATTCCGATGCCAGGAAGCTCTCGTGCATTCCAGGTGAAACCCGCGAATCGAAGCCCCGTCCCTCAATAGTCAGGGCGAAGGTGCCTTGCACCTCTTCACAGGCCCGTACACAGCGGGAACAGACAATGCATTTCGCCGGATCATAGGTGAAGTAGGGATTGCTCTCGTCCTTCGCCATCCAGCGGAAATTGTCCTCGCCCCCGGTCTTTGCCTGGACGTGGTTGCCGCCCTCATAGCCATAACGGACATCGCGCAGACCCACAGCTCCGGCCATGTCCTGCAGCTCGCAGTCACCGTTGGCGGCACAGGTCAGGCAGTCCAGAGGGTGATCGGAGATGTAAAGTTCCATCACCCCCCGACGCAAATCCTTCAACTGGCCGGTCTGGGTATGAACCACCATGCCGTTTTCGACAGGAGTGGTGCAGGAAGCAGGCGTGCCCCGGCGGCCCTCGATCTCAACGAGGCACAGGCGGCAGGAGCCGAAAGCGTCGACCATATCGGTGGCGCAGAGTTTTGGAACCTTGATGCCAGCTTCACTTGAAGCCCGCATCACGGAGGTTCCTTCGGGGACGGTTACTTCAAAACCGTCAATCGTCAGTGTGACCATTTCCTCCGACGTGGACGCCGGGGTGCCGTAGTCAATTTCCTCGATCAGGGACATGGGTCTACTCCGCCGCTTCAGCTACTGGCTTCGGGTTGAAATCTTCGGGGAAGTGAGTCAGCGCGCTCATCACCGGATAGGGTGTGAAACCGCCCAAGGCACACAGCGACCCGAATTTCATGGTGCTGCACAGGTCCTTGAGCAGCTCGATCTGCTTGTCCGGCTCATCGCCCTTTGAAATCTTGTCGACCACTTCAACCCCGCGAACGGCCCCGATGCGGCACGGGGTACATTTGCCGCAGCTTTCAACCGCGCAGAATTCCATGGCGAACCGGGCCTGTTTCAGCATGTCCGCCGTGTCGTCAAAGACGACAATACCCGCGTGGCCGATCAGCCCGTCACGGGCGGCGAAGGCTTCATAATCGAAGACCGTGTCAAAGAGCTCGAGCGGGAAATAGGCTCCGAGCGGACCTCCGACCTGAACCGCCTTGACCGGACGGCCACTCAAGGTGCCGCCGCCGATGTCATTGACGATTTCGCCGAGCGTCAGACCGAAGGCGGTCTCGTAAAGACCACCGTGTTTGACGTTGCCCGCGATCTGTATCGGAATGGTGCCATGCGACCGTCCGACGCCGTAATCCTTGTAGAACGCCGCCCCGCGCTCCATGATCACCGGCACAGACGCCAGCGACAGGACGTTATTGACGACGGTGGGTTTGCCGAACAGACCTTCAAGAGCGGGCAGCGGCGGCTTGGCGCGAACAATGCCACGCTTGCCTTCAAGACTGTTCAGCAGAGAGGTTTCCTCACCGCAGACGTAAGCGCCTGCTCCGACACGCACTTCCATGTCGAAAGCGTATTGCGAACCCAGAACGGATTTGCCGAGAACGCCTTCCCGGCGGGCGATCTCGATCGCCTGGTTCATAACGTCGATGGCATGCGGATACTCGGACCGCGTATAGATGTAGCCTTTGGTCGCCCCGGTCGCGATCCCGGCAATCACTATGCCTTCGATCAAGACAAAGGGATCCCCCTCCATAATCATGCGGTCCGCGAAAGTTCCGCTGTCGCCTTCATCGGCGTTGCAGACGATGTACTTCTGCTCACCCGTGGCTTTGAGAACGGTGTTCCATTTGATCCCCGTCGGAAAGCCTGCTCCGCCTCGGCCACGCAGGCCGCTGTCCGTTACCTGTTGGACGATGGCCTCCGGCGTCATGGCGATCGCTTTTTCCAAGCCTGCCAGACCCCGGTGCTGGCGGTAGCCTTCCAGCGAGAGCGGATCGGTAATACCGCAACGGGCGAACGTCAAACGTGTCTGGTTCTTGAGATAGGGAATTTCCCCGGTTTCCCCGAGAAAAAGCGAATGATCGGCGCCATCCAGAAAACCCGCATCGAAAAGGCCTGGCACATCAGAAGGCTTGACGGGGCCATAGGCCACGCGGCCCTTCGCTGTGAGAACCTCTACCATGGGCTCGAGCCAATGCATGCCGTGCGATCCATTGCGCACCAGCTTTGCTTCCAGCCCACGCGCCGAGAGTTCGGCGGAAATCGCCGCGGCGACTTTGTCGGCACCGACAGCGAGAGCAGCCGCATCCCGCGGAACAAAAATCGTCAGGCTCATCGGTTCGCCTCCGCAACAAGGGCACGCGCAGCGTCTGCGTCAAGGCGGCCATGCACTTCATCATCCAGCATAGCTGCAGGTGCGCAGGAACAAAGGCCAAGACAGTAGACCGGCTCCAGGGTTACCCGTCCGTCCGGCGTTGTTTCATGCCAGTCAATGCCCAAAGCCTGTCTGATCATATCCGCCAGCCCGTCACCACCAACAGACTGGCAAGCCTCCGCACGGCAAACTTTCAGCGTGTGATTACCGGCAGGTTTCTCACGAAAGTCGTGATAAAAACTCATCACCCCATGCACTTCCGCGCGGCTGAGGTTCAGCTTGTCGGCAATGACCTGAAGGGCGCTGGCCGGTACATGGCCAAACTCTTGCTGCATGTCATGAAGAATGGGAAGGAGAGGACCTTCCAGCTGCGCGTTCTTGTCGATCAGTGCAGCCGAACGCTCCGCGATCGCGTCCGCAGAATACTGCGTTGTCATGCAAACTCTCCCTCAATTCGCATTATAAAGGGACAATGCAACTGTGTGCGATGCACAATCAATAGCGCTGTTCCGTTGTGCGATTGCACATTTCTATTGACCCGCCGCGGAAACCGTTGACGCCTTCCGTGCGAGCTTCAGCAAGGCTGCAATCAGCGGGGCATGAGGCTCCCGATGACTGGCCACCAGACCGACCAGATTTCCGGCATCGGGCTGCGTAATCGGAGTAATTCTATGGCTTTCCCGGCCAAAGGTTCTGGCCAGGCTATCTGGAACAATTGTGGCCCAACGACCCGAGTCCACATGCGCAAACAAAGATACGATTGAGTCCGATTCCAACGTGGGTGCGGCGGCGGTGCCAGCCTCGGCAAGAACGCCATCTATGATCCGCCGGTTCTGCATGTCCTTGGTCAGCAGACACAGCGGGACTTTGCTTGCATCCATCCAGCTAATACTGCCCGTCTTTTGAAATGGGGAATCCAAAGCCGTCACGAGACAATAGCGCTCCCGGTACAGCGGGATCCGCGTGACCCGCCCTAAAGGTTCATTGTCGAGATATGTGACACCTGCATCTATCTCCAGATTTTCCAGCATTGACAGGATCTCGATCGAAGACCTCGACAAGACAGTGAGTGTGATGCCCGGGTTCTGCTCGCTGAAAGGAACTGTCAGGTCGGGAACATTGGCAAGCGCCGTCGGGATCGCGCCGATCCGGAGATGACCCGCCAATCCGTGCCGAACCGCTTTCAACTCCTGCTGCATGGTTCTGGCATCTGCGACCAGCCGACGCGCCCACTCGAGAACCCGCTGCCCTTCCGGCGTCAACCCCTGATATCGCGAGCCACGCAGAACCAGCAGCACGCCAAGTTGTTCTTCAAGCTGCTTGAGCGCCGCAGAAAGCGTCGGTTGCGTCACGCCACAGTCTTCCGCAGCCCGGCCGAAATGTTGTTCGCGCGCAAGCGCGATGAACATTTCCAGCTTGTCGATCATCGTTGCCTCCTGCCTCCAGATGCAAACTGGCAGCCAAAGGCCGCCAGTTCGCTCTATCATGCAGCAATTCTACCCGAATTGTCAGGCATTTGCCGGTGCAGCATCCGCTGCATCTTCCAAATGATGCTTCTCATGAACCGGACGCACCATGAGATTGGCGATCAAGGCGACCGCCAAGAGCCCGGCCATGGCGTACATGGTCGTGTTGTAGAGGCTCGATGTCGGATCCACCGTACCCGCCGGCGCGATCTCCATGAGAGCCGCCACGGTCACCGTTTTCGCCGCAACGAGTTGATCAAGCTGATCAATCCCCGCACCAAATTTTTCCTGAAAAGCCGCCGGATCGATCTTCGCGGCAAGAGCCTTGATGGAACTGGCGAGAGACGCAGACCGCAGTTGCGTGATGGCAAGCGGCCCGAGGACACCTGCCGTGCTCCAGGCTGTCAGCAGACGACCGTGAATGCCCCCAACGTATTTGGTGCCGAAGATGTCGGCCAGGTAAGCCGGGATTGTGGCAAAGCCACCGCCATACATGGTGAAGATGACCATGGTCGCTGCATAGAACATGATCAGCCACGTCACCGCCGGATTTGCGCTAACTTGCTGGGCTGCATAGGGAATCGACAGATAAAGGATAATGCCGAGCACGAAGAAACAGTAGAATGTGTTCTTCCGTCCGAGATAATCCGAAATCGAGGCCCAGAAGAAGCGGCCGCACATGTTGAAGACCGAAATCATCAACACATAAGTGGCGGCAAAGGCAGAGTTGACGATCAGCGGCAGGGTCGTCCCGAAGATTTCACCCATCATGGTCTTGGCCACGCCGATCACGCCGATCCCGGCTGTGACGTTGAAGCAAAGCACGATCCAAAGCAGATAGAACTGGGGTGTCCGGAGCGCCTGATCGATATGGACATGATTGTCCGTGATCATCTTACGCGATGCTGCATCCGCAGATGGTGGTGTCCAACCAGCCGGCACCCAGCCTTCGCGGGGCACGCGGTAAGAGAAGGACGCGATGATCATCACAACCAGATAAACAATCCCGAGTGTGAAGAACGTGCCCGCAGCGCCGGTGTTTCCGGTGCCGACAACATAGACGCCTTCCTGAAGAGGAACCGGTGCTGATGCCAGCTGATGGGCACTGGCCACAACGACTTCGACGAGCTGGCCGTTGACTTCAGCCATTCTCTTGCCGCCTTCGGTCACCAGGTTCACAGCCCCTTGAGCGCCCAGATATTCCGGCGCCTTGTAGAACAGCCCGAGGAGATACTCCTTGATCGGCGCGGCAATCATCGCGCCGCCGCCGAAACCCATGATCGCCATACCGGTCGCCATGCCGCGCCGGTCCGGGAACCAACGAATTAGCGTCGAAACCGGCGATACATAGCCAAGACCGAGGCCACAGCCGCCAATCACACCATATCCGAGGTAGACCAGCCAGAGCTGGTGCGTTGTGATACCAAGGCCGCCAATGATGAACCCGCCGCCCCAGCAGAAGGCGGCAACAACGCCAACCATGCGCGGGCCGACTTCCTCAAGCCACTTGCCACCAAATGCGGCTGCAAGACCGAGAAAGACAATCGCGACCGAAAAAATCCAGACCACCGAAGACAGGCTCCAGTCACTGGAGGATGCCGCCACGACGCCGAACTGCTTGGTCAGCGCCGGATTGAAGATACTCCAGGCGTAGACAGAGCCGATACAAAGGTGAATTGCGATAGATGCTGGCGGAACTTTCCAGCGGTTGAAACCGTCTTCAGCGACGATATGTTCCTTCTTGAGCCGATCAAACATGCACTCTTTTCCTCCCATGCACGGTTTGTCGGGCACTCCTCCGGCAGCACCTAGAACGGCCACAAGTCAGCCATCAATCCTCTCCCGGCGGTGGCTTTCCAGCCGATGCCCCACCGCAGGGAATACGACTCCAACAAAACCTCCCGCTTTGGTGGAGCCCCGCTTCCCGGCCTCTTCGTTGACCGGTCACACGTCCAGTATTCCCTGGCAGCAGATCACTCAAAGCAAATTCGGCGCCAATATATTTAGTTTAATATTTTCAATACTTTATAAATAAACAGCCAAACCACATGGACATTTCGTCCACATCTGCGCGCGCTCAACCGCGCCTAAGTGGACACTCTGTCCAACTCGTCCCAAGCGGCGTTCGCCCGATGCCGTGAGATGTCACGATACGGCCTCAAGCCACACGGTGAAGGTTGTTCCTTCACCGAGCTTGCTGACGACCTGAAGATCGCCTCCCTGACGCGTCACCAGCGTGTGGGTGATGGAAAGGCCCAGGCCTGTCCCGCGCCGGCTTTTTGTCGTGAAAAACGGATCAAAGATGCGGTCAACCACCTCAGGAGCCATACCCGTCCCGGTGTCCCTGACTTCAATGATAACGCCAGCCCGGCCGGCCCTGTCCGCATCGCAGGATTTCAGCGTCAACTCGCCGCCGTCAGGCATTGCGTGGATGGCGTTGACGATCAGATTGATCAGAACCTGCTGCAGTTCGGTACGGTTCATCAGGATCAGACGTGTCGCTTTTTTGTCGCGATGGACAACGATCTCCGTGCTGCGCAGCAAATGCCTGACCAGCGGCAGACAATCCGAGATCACCTCATCGGCGGCTTGACTCTCCGCATATCCGGCATACTCATCCGGTTTTGCGAACTGCAGCAACTTCATCACGATCTGATTGATCCGGCCAACCTGTTCATCGATTAGCTGAATTTCCCTGCTGGCAATGTCGGCATCTTTGCCCAGCAATTTGCGCAAGAGCTCCATATTGCCCTGAATGACGGCGATGGGATTGTTGATTTCATGAGCTACGCCAGCGGTGATTTCACCGATGGCGGCGAGCTTTTCAGACATGATCAGCTGCTTTGTTGTGTCTTCCAGCTGCCGGTTCGCCGCTTTCAGGTCGCGCGTGCGTTCTTCAACCCGGCTGTTCAGCTCGCCGTTCAGCAATCTGAGCTGCCGGTCGCGCTCCTGCACCTGATCCAGCAGATCATCGAGATGTTGAGCCACCCGTGCGATCTCGTCAGAGATCCCCTCCGTGCGGGTACGCGCACCAAAATCGCCCTGCTCGACACGGGCAATGGTCTCCGTCATCTGCTCCAGAGGCTTGAAGACACTGCGGGCCCAGCGCAAAAAAATCGGAACGCTGGCTGCGGTTACCACAAGAAAGCCCGCAATGATGGCCGCAAGTGTCGCAATCTTCGCCTCCATGAAAGGCGCCTCCAGAAAGCCAACATAGAGCATTCCGACACGCTTGCCGTAACTATCGACAATCGGTTCATAGGCGGAGATGTACCAGTCATTGACGACGAAGGCGCTGTCGAGCCAGGTCATCCCGTCTTCCAGGACCCGCTTGCGAACTGCTGCAGAAACACGCGTTCCAAGGGCGCGCCGGTTTTCGAACAGGCGGACATTCGTGCTGACACGCACATCCTCAAGGAACAGCGTCGCAGTCCCCTGGCTGCCTTCCGGCAGACTTGCCTCGCGGTAGACCAGATCGTTGATGGTATCGATGAACACGAGATTCTGGTTGAGCAGCAAACCGCCGACAAGGGCTGCCGTGCCAAAACCGCTGAGACGTACCGGGCTGGCCGAGTGAACAACCATGCCCCGGTCCTCAACGGTTCTGCCGCTTGGAAGCGCATTGGGTGTTGGGATGAGCTCAAGCCTGGCCCTCGCCGCCAGCGCGCCGGAGATAGCAGCAAGCTCCTCCTGGGTGAATATATCGACACTCGTCGCCGGTTGACCTGCCAGCGCGTCGGCGATAACCGGCCAATCCTTGGAAACCGGCGGATTCGCCTGCTTTGGCGAAGAGGCCCTTACAATGCCTTCGCCATTTGCCAGGTAAAGGAAGTCGAGCCCGAGCTCCTTGCGGCGGCGCTCCAGCAGCATCGAGAGTTCGGACGGATCGCCAGCTTCAACAATGTCCCGAAAGTCAGCCGACTTGCCGAGCGCATCGATCTTCTCGCCGGCGTTCTCCAGAATTCGCGAAAAGTACTGATGAGCAATGGTAAGATCGCCGTGGACCTTGGTTGTCAGGAGCGTGTCGAACTTCGCATTCCAGCGCACCATCGCCCAGCCCAGAAACAACGGCAGCACAACAAGCGTTGGCAGAAGCGCAATCGCCAGCAGGCGGACCCGGATCGAGAGCCTGCCCCGCCGTTTTTTCGTCGTTTCCTGCCTGTCAGGCATTCCAGCCAACAAGCTTCCGGTCAATCGTCTTCCGAGAAATGCCCAGACGGCGCGCCGCTTCCGCCCGATTACCGCCGCAGCGGTCCAGAACGGTCAGAATATGGCGTTTTTCAATTGTTTCCAGCATATCGTTGTCCGGTAACTGAGAAGCTTCCGATTGCCGGAATTCATCAGGAAACCGGCCCAGGATCAGCGACCGCTCGATCAGGTTTCTCAGCTCCCGAACATTCCCGGGCCACTCGTAGGCCATCAGCCCGGCGGTGACCTCTTCGTCCAGCTCTACCGGCGGCATTCCGAGCTGCAGCGCCAGCTTCTGCATGAAAAGCTCGGCCAGCTGCCTGATATCCAGGCCACGGGCGCGAAGCGGTGGCATGCTGAGCTGCATGACGTTAATGCGATAGAAAAGGTCAGCCCGGAACCGACCGGCTTCCACATCCTTTTCGAGTTCGGCATTGGTGGCAAAGACAAACCTGATATCGACGGGGATCTCCCGCTCGGACCCCAGCGGACGCACCCGCCGGTCCTCGATTGCCCTGAGCAGCTTGCTCTGAAGCGTCAGCGGTAACTCGCCAATTTCATCAAGGAATAGCGTCCCACCATGCGCATGGAGGAAGAGCCCCTCCCGGTCTGCTCCAGCACCCGTGAATGCGCCCTTCAAATGACCGAACAGTTCCGCCTCAATCATGTCGCCTGGAATCGCGGCGCAGTTGACCGGCACGAACGGCTTGTCTGCCCGGTCCGAGAGCTCATGGATGGAGCGGGCGGCAACTTCCTTACCCGTACCGGATTCGCCGGTGATCAGGACAGAGGTCGGTAAGGGCGCAACCCGGGCAATCGTCTCCCGGATCTCGGCTATATCCGGAGAATGGCCGATAAGTTTGTCCCTTAGCAGAAGCTGATCGGAGGTCGCCCGCAGTTCATGACGGAGCACCTGGTTTTCCCGCAACAGGGTCGAGCGGTCCAGGCATCTCGATACCGCGTTGAGCAATTGGTTCGACCGGAAGGGCTTCAGGATGAAATCCACCGCACCGGCGCGCAACGCCTGTATCGCGGTTTCCAGATCCGCATAAGCGGTCATTAGAATAGCATCTGCGAAAAATCCAATGCGGCGCTGTTCTGCCAGCCAATCGACACCGGTCTTGCCTGGCATGATATTGTCCAGGATCACCACGTCAAAATGCTGAGCATCCAGTTTGGCCGACGCTTCTGCCGTATCTGCGGCCTCTTCGATTGTCTTGCAATAAGGTTCCAGCGTCCGGGCAAGGAAGTGCCGCATTCCCGGTTCGTCGTCGACGATCAGTATGGACGCCTGCTCCAGTTTGGGACCGAACTCCGGACCTGGCCGTGCATCTGCCAGTCTTTCAGCTGAAATGGCGCTCATGAAATCCCCCCGCAGCATCTTGTTATGTCTGCTTTACCGCATAGCTTTAGCCAAAAGCGGGAAAAAGACAAATTTTGCAGGATTACGCAGCATTGCAGGTGATGCCATCGATCTGTCCCGGTGGCGGTTTCTCGTTGACGATTGCACCTCATAGAGACGAAAACGGGCACCAGGGCCGCCGATGATTGGCCCATACCGGAAACCGCCACGTTACCCGGCAGGGACGAGGAAGCCAAACGCATGCAGAAAACCCAAGATGATTTTCCGGGCGGTCAGGGGTTCATGGCGCAGGGACCAAGCTTGGGCGGCAAGACCTTGATCGACCAGAACCGGGTTGCCGCATGGTGGCTTCCACTCGATCAGATCGAAGAGGCGCACTGGCCCCGGCTTTCATCTCTTCTGACCGATGCCGAGCGCGAAAGAGCAGAACGTTTCCATTTCGAGCGCGACAAGCTGGTTTATATCGCCGCCCATGCCCTATGCCGTGGCTTGCTGAGCTATTGCATGGGACCGCCACCACAAACGTGGCGGTTTTCGGTCGGCGATCACGGCAAGCCAGAACTAATCTGCCCTCCTGAGGGGCCGCGCCTGCGGATCAATATATCCCATACCCGCGGTCTCGCAGCCGCGGCGCTGACCGCCGAAAACGACATCGGCGTCGATGTGGAATGGCTGCAGCGCAACGCGCCGGTAGACGATCTGGCGAAGCGCATGTTCGCGAAAAAGGAGTGCCGGACTCTCGCGTCAGCGCCGGAAGCGGCAAAGCTCGATACGTTCCTGACCTTCTGGACATTGAAAGAAGCCTACGTCAAAGCGATTGGCAAAGGCCTTTCACAGCCGCTGGACTCATTTGCCTTCAATTTGGACCAGCTGGGCGTCGAATTCGATGACAGACTGGCTGACGATCCAGCAACCTGGCACTTTGAGCGCCACCGTCCGGGGCCGGAGCATTTGATGGCCCTCGCGATCCGCCATCCGGACAAAAGCCGCCTGTCCATAGAAACCACCCCGGCGCCTCTCGCCTATCTCTTGGCCCTGGCGGACATTTAAGGCAGCCCCTATCCCACCAAGCTCTCTGGTGTTCGGCAGACACGCTTGAGGCTTCAGGTAGGCCTTTCATCGGAGATGCTCGTCTTGATTTATTTGGAGATTTGGCTGAGTTATGAGTCATTCAAACGCTGCAAGGTCAAGAACCCGCCTGAAGCGTTATCCCTGCCGGTAATGCAAAACCCCAGCGATCACCGGAACTCCGCTATTTCAGAACCTTGGGAACCAACATGTCTGTTGCCACCTTCGAATTTGACTGCCGGTTGACTGACTGCACGGCGGACCTGCAAACCGCAATTGATGAGTGCGCAAAAGCAGGCAGCAAATTGCTTCTGAAGCCAGGCATTCATCATTGCGCAGGTTTGCAACTGAAATCAGGACTGCACATGCATCTCGCCGAAGGCGCCGTGCTGCGCCTCCACCCGGACTACGACGCCTATATTGGCAACGAAGTGAGCGTCATTGCCGAAGAGTCCGACAGGGCTGCAATCGTCGCCTCGGGTCAGAGCGGTATATGTCTTTCAGGGCAAGGGATCATCGAGGCCCCGGGAGCGGCCTACATCCGCGGCGAACTCAATGACATGGGCACGCATTTGCCGGCAGTTCTGCGCCCACGGGTCCTTGTGTTTGAGCGCTGTTCGGATATTCGCCTGGAGGACTTTACCGTCACCCGGTCCCCTATGTGGACAATCCACCTCGTCGCCTGCCAAAACGTGACGATCCAAGACGTTCAGGTTGATAACGACAGGCAAATGCCGAACACCGATGGCATCGTTGTCGATGCTTGCGAAGACGTGGACATATCGGGCTGCGCCATTGCGACCGCCGATGACGGCATTGTTTTGAAAACCAGCATAAGCAGCCATGGCCAGCCAGCCGGGGCCTGCAGATCCATCCGCATTCATGATTGCAAACTCGAAAGCCGCAGTTGCGCCCTTAAAATCGGCACGGAAAGCTTCGGTGATTTCGAGAACATCTCTTTCACGGACTGCGAGATCGTGAAGTCCAACCGCGCCCTGGGCATCTTTTCCCGGGATGGAGGAACAATTTCCAACATCCGGTTTCAACGCATTGCCGTCGATTGCGAGGAAACCCCGGACGGATTTTGGGGGTCAGGCGAAGCGATTACGGTCAACTGCATCGACCGGCGCAGCACGCAACCTGCCGGTCAGGTTCGGCAGTTGCTGTTTGAAGACATTACCGGGCGCATGGAAGGCGCTGTGAATCTTTTCGCCGATAACGATACCGGGATTGAGGATGTTGTATTCCGGCGCATTCGGCTGAAGCAGGAGGCTGGCCCATTCCTTGGCGGGAAATACGATCTTCGGCCAAGCCGCTTCGACCTTGCTCCTTCCGCGGATGCCAGCGGACGCGCCAATGCCTGGGTCAAGGATGAAGCAGGCGATGTGATTGGCCTCGTGTCCTACCCGCAGGGCATGCCAGGTTTGTTTGCCAGCAACATCCGGGGCCTTTCCTGCGAGGATGTTCATATAGAGCGCCCCGGCAGCTTGCCGCCGACCTGGAATTCCGAGATCACCGTCATTCTTCACAACGAACCCAATCGGTGGAGCTGACAAGGGCCTGAAGTGAAATAATTTTCATTTTAAGCCTTGAGATCCATTCGGCACACTTTGAGAAGTTGGCGGCAGAGATATTATATTTTTTGGCCTATAGGGTCTTTTATGTTCTGAAAATTTTAGTATATTATGAAAAATATTTCATTTCTTTCGACGTTTGATCACCTATAGATCAGCGACATCACCCGAAAGATCTGACAGGAGTGGGAACCATACCAAACAGTCGCAAAGTCCGCATCAAGGATGTGGCAGCGAAAGCAGACGTGGCCAATTCCACAGTGTCCCATGTCCTGAACGGCACGGCCTCGATTTCGCCTGAGGTCCGAGCACGCGTTCTCGCAGCAGCCAAGGAACTCGGCTACCTCGCCGAACGCAAGGTCAAGGCAACGATATCCTCCCTCGGCACCGTCCTGCTCGCCATGAACGAGGATGCTCTTCCGGAAAGTGAAACCAATCTCTTCTCCTGGACCATGCTGAATGCGCTCAGCAAGGACTGCGAGCGCCGTGGTGTCAAACTGGTTTCCTATTCGGCCGCTGGCAATCTGCAAGCAGCACAGGTTCTGGCCGCGGCCTCCGCTGCCGGCGCCGATGGCATCATCATCATCAATGACGATAACCGCGCCTTGCTGAATGCAGTCCGCACAGCAAACATCCCCGCGGTTCTGATTAACGGCGAAGACCAGGAGATGAAAATCGACAGCGTAACGCCCGGCAACCGGTTTGCTGCGCAACTGGCGACCAGCTGGTTGATCGCCAGAGGACATAAACGGATCCTGCATATCACCTGGAGCGGACGAACGACAATTCACCGGCGGGAAGACGGATTCCTGGATGCCTTCCGGTACAATGAACTTCCCCTGGCGGACGCGCCCGTCATTCATATCAAGGGCTATGAACCCCGCTACGGCGAGGAGGCGGTGCAGAGATGGCTGTCGGAACACGGAGGGCTCGGCGGTGTAACGGCCCTGTTTTCCGCCTCTGACAATCTCGCCATTGGTGCAATGCGGGCTCTCAACGCGAATGGTTACAGCGTTCCGAAAGACATTTCCGTAATGGGATTTGACGGTGTCGCCCTCGGAGAACTGGTGACCCCTCCGCTTACCACCGTGAAAGTTCCACTCGACCAAATGGGGCCAGCTGCCCTCAACCTGCTGGAGCAGCGCATACTCGCCGGGGATGAAGACCGCGCAGCATGCCGCCTAGAACTCGGGTGCAGCATCGTTGAACGGGAAAGCGTCGCCCCGCTCGCTTGATCGCTCAGATGATGAAATTTATTTCATTACAATGGCAATTGATAATGAAATTAAGCCGTTATATTCATTGTAATAATCCACAGTAATGAAATTATATTCATAAACATGCCGGAATAGCGGAAGGCGGCCATTCCGTGGAATGGCCAGACAGCGACCATGCAGCGCATCAAGAAACTCGATCATCTTCTGGCTCAATTACGGACACGGATTTTCCTGCCCCTGGACTCGGAAGTCGAGCTCCGCTTCCGCCGTGCCACCGCGCAGGACCGAGCCACCGCGCTTGCAGAGCCGCGCGACACTTGGACGACTGTCGGACCGGATCTGATCTGGGGCGAGCCGGACGGCTACTTCTGGTTCGCCGGAACAGCGGAAATCCCCGCATCCGCTGAGGGTCAGCGCATATACCTTCATATCGATGCGCAATTCGGCAGCACGATGGGCCGATCCGACCCGCAATGCCTCGTCCGCGTGAACGGCGTCATCGCGCAGGGCGCCGACGGGAACCATCGCGAGTTGCTGCTGTGCGACCATGCGGAATCGGGCACCCGATACGATATCGTCATAGAGGCCGGAACGATCGAGAACCGCCGCCAATGCGGCTTCGCCTGCCGCCTCATGGCTCATGACCCGCTGACCGAACAATTGTACTACGACCTTCGCGTCCCGCTTGATGTCGCACGCCTCCTTGCGGACGATGACCCGCGCCGGCATTTTCTTCTGAACACCATTGACGCTGCCCTGAAGCGCGTCGATTTCCGCCCGGGCAGCCCTGACCGTTTCTCGCAATCGCTTGAGGCCGCCAAGGATACCGCAGGCGCCATCTACACGGCTGAGGATTTCGCCGAAAAACCCGTCATCACCGTCACCGGGCAC
>JBNKOQ010000018.1:0-18614 GCA_050294735.1 Roseibium sp.
AAGCGGCGTGGGACCAACAGCGGCCGATGAAATCCGCCGCGCCGGACGTCTGCTTTCCCCCTCGGAGCTGGAACAAACACTCCGGACGGCAGGCTTCGACCGTTATCACATCCATCACCCATTTCATAAGCTGATGAACGCAGGTGAGCTGACCAAGCCGCAGATGCAGGCCTGGGCCTTGAACCGCTATTGTTATCAGGCGACGATCCCGAAGAAGGATGCGATCATCCTGTCCCGCTCCGACGACCCGGAATTCCGCCGGGAGTGGCGCAAACGGATCATCGATCACGACGGCGAGGACACCGGCGAAAAAGATGGCGGTATCAAGCGCTGGCTGAAGCTCGCCGAGGGCCTCGGGCTCGATGTCGGCATGGTCCAGTCGCGCAAGTATGCCCTGCCCGCGACCCGGTTTGCCGTGGGGGCCTATATCGACCTGGTCTCCAACTCCTCACTCCTGGTTGCCGTTGCATCATCCTTGACCGAGCTGTTCTCGCCAGTGGCTATCGGCGAACGCGTACCGGCCATGCTGGCGCGCTATGACTACATCACCGAAGATACTCTGGCCTATTTCAAGCCACGTCTGCACCAAGCCCCGAGGGACGCCGAGCACGCACTTGATCTGGTTACCCGCTGGGCCGACACACCGGACAAACAGGCCGATGCGGTCGATGCGCTTCTTGCCAAATGCGACATCCTCTGGGCCATGCTGGACGCTCTGCATTTCGCCTATGTTGAACCGGGCCAGATTGCACCGGGCGCATTTCGTCCGGCAACGGCGGTGTAAAGCGGTGCATCAATCCCGGACCCGCATGATCGTTACACGGGAAACCAGGCCGTTTCTGCCATCTTATGTCCATTTGCGGTTCAACGACCTGAGGGGAAAATGGGTGGTTCTCGCGCCTGAAAAGGTTCTGTGGCCGGACGAGATCAGCACCGATATTCTTGGCCGCTGCACAGGCAAGGCAAGCGTATCCGAGATCGTCGACGGACTGGCTGCGGACTACGCCGCGCCGGTAGCGGAGATCGAGCCAGACGTTCTGGAGTTCCTTCAGGAATGGTCCGACAGGCTGCTTGTTCGGTGTGAGACAGCGCAATGACCGTAAATGCCCCCAGCAGCCCGGTTATCGGTCCGCCCCTTGGCGTTTTGGCTGAACTCACCCACCGCTGCCCCTTGCAGTGCGGCTATTGTTCCAACCCGCTCGACCTTCTCAAGGCCAATCGGGAACTGGATACAGCCACATGGATCGATACGTTCGAACAGGCTGCGGACCTCGGCATTCTGCAAGTGCATCTCTCCGGCGGCGAGCCAACCCTGCGCAAGGATCTGGACAGCATTATCGCGTGCCTCAGCCAACGGGGCGTTTATACCAACCTGATTACGGCAGCGGTCACACTGACCAGGGACCGGCTTCATGAATTTGCAAAGGTGGGGCTGGATCACGTCCAGGTCAGCTTCCAGGGCGCCCGGCCCGAAACAACGGAACTGGTCGGCCATTACAAAAATGCTCACGAGAAGAAACGTCAGGTGGCCAGCTGGGTCCGGGACATTGGCCTGCCTCTGACGATCAACGCACCGATCCACAAGTTGAATATTGAAGAGGTGCCGGAGTTCGTTGCCCTGGCGCTGGAACTCGGAGCTGAGCGGCTGGAAATTGCAAATGTCCAGTATTACGGCTGGGCATATCTGAACCGCGCGGCCCTGCTGCCGGACTATGACGCAGTGATGCGCCAGGTCGACTATGTCGAGAAAGTAAGAGAAGAGCTGACCGGCGTCCTCAACATCGACTTCGTCACGCCGGACTACTACGCCGACTACCCCAAGCCCTGTATGGGCGGATGGGCCAGCGACGCCTTCATGATCACTCCGGACGGGCAGGTCCTGCCCTGCCACGCGGCCCAGACCATCACCTCGCTCAGCTTCGACAAGGTGACGGACAAGCCGCTGAAAGACATCTGGGAGAATTCCGAAGCCTTCAACCGGTACCGCGGTTTCGACTGGATGCCCGAGCCCTGCCGGTCGTGCGACCGCAAGGAAATCGATTTCGGCGGCTGCCGCTGCCAGGCCTTCGCCATGACGGGGGATGCTTCCGCCACGGATCCGACCTGCATCAAATCACCCTTCCACGATACCTTGCGGGAATTACCTCCGGCAGAGAAAATCCGCAGACGGGTCATTGGCAAAGAATCCGAATCCGCTTGAACACCGCAATCCGGACAGCAACGCTTCGGCGGCCGATTATTCAGCCGCGAGGTCTTGCCCCTTTGCGACAAATCTCTCGGTCTCGGGATCCATGATCCGGAGCTCGCCTGAACCAATATCGAACCAGGCGCCATGCAAGGCCAGTTGGCTTTGCTGCACGAGACTCGAGATAAAAGGAAACGTCATCAGGTTTTTCAGGGATTGGCGCACGCCGGCATATTCCATTGCCAACTGCGGATCATCAATCTTGTCCACCGGCATACAAGCCATCGCAATGGCGGCAGGTTCCAGAAGTTTGATCCAGCGGCCAATAAAGTCACCCTTGAGAATGGGCGCGTTGGCATTCTCCCGGAACGCCTGTACGCCACCGCACTTGGCGTGCCCCATCACGACGATATGCTCCACCTGCAGAGCCTTGACGGCATATTCAATCGCGGCACTGGTGCCGTGCTGGCCCTCGGTATCTTCAAATGGGGGGACGAGGTTGGCCACGTTGCGCATGACGAAAAGCTCGCCCGGCCCTGCATGGAAAATTCCCTCAGGCGTCACCCGGCTATCGCAGCACGAGATAACCATGGCCTTCGGCGTCTGACCGTAAATGGCCAAATGCTCATGGGTTTCCTTGTAACGCACAAACCCCTTTTGCAAATAACGCCCATAACCTTCGATCAATTCCCGCGGAAACACTTCAGACATACCTACCCACCAGCTTGCGTATCAGGTCCTTCAACGTGCGACTCTATATAGGCGCTATTTTCGAGCCGTATAGGGGCATCGTCATCCGGATTGCAAATCGGGAAGCTATGTATTCACATTGAGCTGATGTGTTTCAATTTCGCCGCTGTGCTCTTCGTAGGCATGACGGACCGCATCGGCAGGCTGCTGTTCCGGTGTATCCTGATAGACCTGTTTGGCAGAGGCAGCCAAGCCTGGCTCCAGAACATGCTGCGCCACGGCCCTGTAAGCCGCGACACCATCGAGCAAATGATCTTCATGATGTTCGGCATCAACGAGAACTGCCGGCTCCTCATCCTGCTGAGGCCCGGGCTCTGTGTCATGGCGCTGCTGACGTGACTCGTTACTGCTGTGCTCTTCCCACTGCTGGTTCCGGCGTTCCCGGTCCGGTGGGTACTCCGTCGCATGCGACACGACGTTGGCCGCTACGGGCCTTTCAATCGTCGTCGGCATATCGGCCTCCTGGCCAGCTTCACAAGGCAGCCCTTCTGGCCGCTACGTCAGGAAGCGTGGCAAGAAAAAGTTAACAAAGCTTTACACTTCGTAAACAGCATGCCCTTTGCCCAGGCAAAAAGAAAGCGGGCCAAGCCCGCTTTCCTTCAGTATTCGTGGAACAGCTTGCAGTTATGCAGAAGCCTTGTTGGCCGACCGTTCCGCCCGCTTGCGCTCATGCGGATCGAGAAGCGCCTTACGCAAACGAATTGACTCAGGGGTCACCTCAACCAACTCATCATCCGCGATATAGGACAACGCCGCTTCCAATGTCAGCCGGATCGGCGTGGTCAGCTTGACCGCATCGTCCTTGCCCGCGGACCGGATGTTGGTCAGCTGCTTGCCTTTCAGGACGTTCACTTCCAGATCGTTGCCGCGGGTATGTTCGCCAACAATCATGCCCGGATATACCTTGGTGCCCGGATCGACCATCATCGGACCGCGATCTTCCAGATTGAACAGAGCGTAGGCAACAGCTTCACCGCTTCCGTTCGACAGGAGCACGCCCGTGTGACGGCCCTGAATCGGGCCTTTGTAACGCTCGTAACCATGGAAAAGACGGTTGAAGATTGCTGAACCGCGGGTATCGGACATCAGTTCGGCCTGATAACCGATCAAACCACGGGTCGGTGCATTAAACACCAGACGGGTACGCCCGCCGCCCGACGGCTTCATCTCCAGAAGATCCGCCTTGCGCTCCTGCAGCTTCTGCACCACCGCGCCCGAGAATTCTTCATCCACATCGATGATGACTTCCTCGATCGGCTCCAGACGGTTGCCGTTTTCGTCCTGCTGGAAAACAACCTGCGGACGGCCAACACCAAGTTCAAAGCCTTCGCGGCGCATGTTCTCGATCAGGATCGCCAGCAGAAGTTCGCCGCGGCCCGAAACGATAAACGCATCCGGCTCTTCGGTTTCTTCCACCTTCAGCGCAACATTGCCTTCAGCCTCCTTCATCAGGCGCTCGCGAATGACGCGCGACTGCACTTTGGAGCCTTCGGTACCGGCCAGCGGGCTATCATTGACGCGGAACGTCATGGAGAGTGTGGGCGGATCGATTGGCTGAGCCTGAAGCGCTTCCGTCACATCGGGAGCACAGATCGTGTCGGCCACAGTCGCCTTGGTCATCCCGGCGATCGAGACAATATCACCCGCCTCGCCCTGCTCGATCGGCTGGCGCTCGAGACCACGGAAAGCAAGGATTTTGGAAACCCGTCCGGCTTCGACCTGCTTGCCGTCACGGCTGAGAGCCTTGACCGGCATATTCGGAACGGCCGTGCCGGAAACGATCCGGCCAGTCAGAATACGGCCCAGGAACGGATCGGATTGAATTGTGGTT
Organism: Roseibium sp.; assembly: GCA_050294735.1. Lineage (GTDB taxonomy): Bacteria > Pseudomonadota > Alphaproteobacteria > Rhizobiales > Stappiaceae > Roseibium. The sequence continues at coordinate 4,767 of JBNKOQ010000018.1, forward strand.
GCCAGCATCTTGAAAGAGCCCGGCTCCGACTTCGGCTCTTCGATCTTGTCGAGAACCATGTCGAACAGAGCGTCCATGCTGTCCTTCGGACCCTCAGGATCAGTGGCCATCCACTCCTGCTTGGCAGAACCGTAAAGAACCGGGAAATCCAGCTGCTCTTCGTTCGCATCCAAAGATGCAAACAAATCGAAGACCTCGTCGAGAACTTCATCGGCCCGCTGTTCCGGCTTGTCGATCTTGTTGATCGCGACGATCGGCTTCAGGCCGAGCTTCAGTGCCTTGCCAAGGACGAACTTGGTCTGTGGCATCGGGCCTTCGGCTGCGTCCACCAGCAGGATCACGCCGTCAACCATGTGAAGGATACGCTCCACTTCACCGCCGAAGTCGGCGTGACCGGGCGTGTCCACGATATTGATACGCGTATCGTTCCAAACCAGCGAGGTGACCTTCGCCAGGATCGTAATCCCGCGCTCACGCTCAATATCGTTGGAATCCATCATGCGCTCTTCAGTGCGCTGATTGTCGCGGAAGGCGCCGGACTGCTTCAGCAGAACGTCGATGAGGGTCGTCTTGCCATGGTCGACGTGTGCGATGATGGCGATATTGCGCAAATTCATTTCTGGGCTCCAAACGACATGTGCGGGCCCTTGCGGGGCCCGCAGCAGGTGTCTTGGCTCTCGTTTTCCGGGATTCAGCCTCGAGCGGCCGAAATTCTGGCCCTATATAGTCCGAAGCGCTCTTATGTGCAATGCGAAGAAGCTCACTACATTTGACATGGTTAGCCGCCAATTATATAATAAGGCTACCTTATCATATGAGTCTCCCATGAAATCTCCGATTCCAGACGGTGTCGTGACGCTCGCAATCGTCGATATTGCACGTCTCTTGCGCAAGCGTTTTGAAATAGCCCTAACCCAGATAGACACCGGTCTAACCGTTGCGGAAGCCCGGACCTTATCCTTTGTCTGGAACAACCCGGGACTGCGGCAGGCCGCTCTTGCGGAGCGTATGAGCGTCGAACCAATGACTCTCGTGGGTTATCTGGATTCCCTTGAAGCATCCGGCCTGATCAAACGGACCGTGGACGCAGCCGACCGGCGTGCGAAGCTGATTACATTGACTGACGCCGCAGATAGTGTTCTGGAAAAAATCGGAACAGCGATTACCGAGGTCCGTTCGGAGACCCTCGCCGGCATGGACGAAGCAGAGCGCGCCACGCTCGAAATCCTGTTGGGCACCATGAAAGACAATCTGCTCAGCGGTGTCGCAGGACGCTGTATCAAATGACTGCAGACTTCAAACCAGCCATGAGCGAGCGGCGCACAAAGATTGTCGGCGCGGCGCTGGTTGCCATCGGCCCGATCACCATGGCTCTCTATACGCCAGCGATGCCGGCACTTGCGGCAGACTTCGGCACCACCGAAGCCATGATAAAGCTGACGCTGACCGCCTATTTCGCCGGATTTGCCGTAACCCAGCTGCTTTGTGGCCCGCTCACCGACGCGTTTGGGCGCAAGCCGGTCGCTCTGGCCTTCCTTGCGCTCTACCTCGCCTCGACTGTCATGGCCACCTTTGCCCCCGATGTGGCGTGGATGATGGTCGCCCGGACATTACAAGGTGTCGGAGCCGCGGTAGGCATTTCCGTTTCCCGCGCGATTGTGCGCGATCAATACACCGGACAGCAGTCGGCCCGGATCATGAACACGATTGGCACCATGCTGGCCCTTGGTCCGGCGATTTCCCCGACGCTCGGCGGTATCATTCTGGACCTCTTTGGCTGGCGCGAAATCTTCATATGCATGATCATCTACGGCGGCGGCCTCTTGATGACGGTCGTTTTCTTCCAGCCGGAAACAAATCCGTACAGGTCGATCCACAACATTCATCCCAAACGGCTGGTCTTCAACTATCTGACCCTGCTGAAAGACATACGGTTCCTGCGCCCCAGCCTGCTGCTCACCTTCAGCTTGGGGAACATTTATGCCATGGCGACGGTGCTGCCCTTTGTCCTGATACACAACGTCGGGCTGACGCCGTCACAGTTCGGCGTCGGTATGATGCTGCAATCATTCAGTTTCATCGCAGGGACTTTGGTGACCGGCCGCCTTCTGAAGAAATGGGATGCCCGGAAACTCCTGCCGATCGGCCTGTCCGGCATTGTTATCGGCGCTCTGATCATGGCGGCCAGCCTTCGTGTGTTCGACCCGAGTTATCTGTCGGTTATGCTTCCCGTCGGGATATTTGCCTTCTCCCTCGCCTTTCTGCTTCCCGCGACCTTCACCTCCGCCATGCATAATTTCCCACACATTGCAGGTGCGGCGTCGGCGATGATGGGCTTCCTGCAGTTCGGTGGCGGTATTATTGGCAGCCTGGCGATTGCATCATTCGGCAATCCGCTCCTTGGCATGGCAACGATTATCCCGGCCATGCCCATTTTCGGGGTCGGGCTCTATCTACTGCTTGGACTGAAGTCCCCTGCCGCTCCCGCCGTGGCCGAATAACTGCCAAGCAGGGCTAGGACCTTCTCCCCCCCGATCGTGTAAAAACGGCGGTGCCTGCACCGCCGCTTTCCGTTTAACAGCAGCGGGTAAACCTAGCCCTGACGAACCGGGTCCAAGGCCACCTTGTGCAATTCAACATCCTCACGATCCATCAACCGGACCGTCAGCTGTTCGGTCGCTCCGTCAATGTCGACCAGACCGAAAAACTGGAGTCCCATCGATGGCGGCAGATTGGCGCCCTGTTCCTTTGAAGGGGCCTTGATGAACTTGAGTTCCGGACCAAAGGTCATGTCCAGTTCATTGGGGCCGAAGGTACCCGCATGGATCGGCCCGGAAACAAACTCCCAAAAGGGCTTGAAATCCTGGAACTGGGCCTTGTCCGGATTGTAATAATGGGCAGCCGTGTAGTGAACATCAGCGGTCAGCCAGACCACATTGTCGATATCTGCTGTCTTGATGAAACGTAGCAGGTCCGCGAATTCGAGCTCGCGGCCCCGCGCCGGGCCGTTATCGCCATTAGCAACCGCTTCAGCGCCAGACTGGTTTTTCCAATCGTCCCATACAATCAGACCAATCGGCATGTCACATGCGATCACTTTCCAGGTCGCCCGGGAGTTTGCAAGTTCACGTTTCAACCAGGCGAGCTGCTGCGCGCCCAGAACACGTGAGGCCGGTGTCATCTCCGTTTCCATGCTTTCGCCGTTCGGGCCGCGATAGGAACGCAGGTCCAGGAAGAAGACATCCAACAGCGGACCATAGGCGATCTTGCGGTAGATCCGGCCAGGCTCGGACGGTGTGTAGCGGATAGGTGTGAGCTCATGGAAAGCCCGGGCCGAACGTGCCGCCAGAACTTCGATGTTCTTCTCAGAGTAACGGTCATCTGCGGTCAGGTCTTTCGACGCGGACCAGTTGTTGAGAACTTCATGGTCATCCCATTGAAAGAACGTCGGAACCTCGGCATTGAACGCCAGAAGGTTCTCATCCAGCAGATTGTATTTCCAGTTGCCGCGATATTCGTCCAGAGTTTCCGCCACTTTCGACGTTTCTTCGGTGACAACGTTTTTCCAGATCGTGCCGTCCTTCAGCTCAACCTGCTCCTGAATAGGGCCATCTGCATAAATTGTGTCACCGGAATGAATGAAGAAATCCGGAGCATGCTTGGCCATCGTTGCGTAGGTCTTCATACCGCCACGGTCGGTATCGATCCCCCATCCCTGACCGGCGGTATCGCCCGACCAGGCAAACTTGACGGAACGGCGTGATGCGGGCGCAGTGCGGAAGCGCCCGACGACAGGCTCTGACAAGGCATTCACATCGTTGAGATCGGCAAAGGCGACGCGATAAAAAATATCCTGATCCGACGGCAGGTTTTCCAGCAGGCGCTTCGCCGCAAAGTCGTTTTCAGGAAAAGCGTTGATCGGCGCGAGCCGTGTTGGTGCCTCAAACGACCCTGTCGTGTCGAACTCAACCAGCATTTTCGCCGGACGGTCAGTCCGGGCCCAGATCATTCCGGAATTGCCATCCACATCGCCAGACTGAAGCCCGTGGGTAACACGAGGGCGGGAGGAGGCTCGCGAGATAGACGGCAGGGCCAGTCCGGAGGAAAACGCGAGGCCAGTGGCAACAGACGACTTCAGAAAGGCGCGGCGGGAAAACTGCGATGACATATTGGGCTCCAAGCTGGGGGAGCGCGACATGCAATCCCCGTGGCAGGCACTCTGTTTGCCCGGCTTTTTTGACAGGCACGTCGCGTTCTTGTGAACGATTGCCGAATTTTTCATGACGCCATCTCCGCAATTGCTTGACCCTTAGGACACAAACCGGCACACAGCCGCAGGATAACAAGGATAGCATCCCCAATGCCCCGAGCAGACAGATACACTCTGCCAGATCTCGCCGGACGAGACCGCCCGCATGTGATGGGTGTTTTGAACGTCACACCTGACAGTTTTTCAGACGGCGGCAGGTATAACGCGCAAGACACCGCACTTGAGCACGCCCGCCGTATGATCGCTGAAGGCGCGGATATTCTGGATGTCGGCGCGGAGAGTACACGCCCCGGCTCGACACCGGTTTCATTGGAGGATGAATGGGCACGGCTCGCTCCGGTTCTGGAACCGCTCGCCGATCTTGGTGTTCCGGTTTCCATCGACACCTATAAGGCCGGGATCGCCCAGCGGGCTTGCAGCGCGGGAGCGGTTATCATCAACGATGTCTGGGGCCTGCAAAAAGATCCGGGCATGCCGGATGCGGCCGCCCAAACCGGCGCCCATGTCATCATGATGCACAATCGGGAGGCTGCCGACCCGGGGATCGATATTCTTGATGACATCGACCGCTGGTTCGAGCGTTCCATGGAGCTTGCCGACACGGCCGGCATTCCCCGCGAAAAGCAGGTCCTCGATCCGGGTTTCGGCTTTGGCAAGACGATGGATCAGAACTTCCAGATCCTGAACCGCTTCGACACTCTGTTAAAACATGGCCTTCCCGTTCTCGCCGGGGCCTCACGCAAACGCATGATTGGTGCCGTATTGAGCGCGGAAACCGACGACCGGCTCTATGGCTCCCTGGCCGTCCATCTTCTTGCAATGCAAAAAGGTGCCTCCATCGTCCGTGTTCACGATGTGCGGCCACATGCTGATGCTGCCCGCATTCTTACAGCAACCGTTAAGGAATCAATTGAATGACAGCGACAATCCGCGCTGCGCTCGGACTTGGCTCGAACATGGGCGACAGCAAGGCCAACCTTGCCCGGGCGGTTGATCTCCTGAACGGTTCTGCTGGCATAGACGTGATAGCCAGATCGTCCGACTATCGCACGCCACCCTGGGGCCCGGTTCCTCAGGACGATTACCGCAATATATGCCTTGTGGTGGAAACCACCTTATCGCCGCGCCAATTGCTCGACCGGTGCCTTGGCATCGAACGGGAGCTCGGACGGGTCCGCGACATCCGGTGGGGGCCGCGCCTGATCGACATCGATGTGCTGATTTATGGCACGGAAACTGTCGATGAGGACAATCTCACCATTCCCCATCCCCGCATGGGCGAGCGCGCCTTCGTGCTGGTGCCTTTGGCCGAGATCTGGCCGGACGCCCCCATGGCAGATGGCCAGACGGCCGCCCAGGCCCTCGCGACGTGCCCGGACCAGGACCAGATCCTCAAGCTCTCCGACTGAAGGCCTTGCCGGGCAGTCTCAGTTCAAAATGAACAGACCGGCATTGAGATAAGCCGCGAAAGAAACCCAAAGCGCATAGGGTACGAAACAAAGAGCGGAAACACAGTCAGCCGGGAGTGCCTGGCGATCCGGAGCAAACGAAAGCTGAACTCGACCCGTGTCATCGAGACCTTCCAGAATGCAGCCCGCCTCACTGAGGACCTGCTTCACTATCAACGAGATGATTGGGTTAATAGCCTGACCTGGTTTGAGCTCACGCACTCATGCCGAGAAACTGGCTCATGTGAAATTGTGCTTGCTCGGAAGGCTGAGCGTCCAAGGTTCCGAAAGGACATGCCCTCCGGGCAAGGCATCCGCTCCTGCACTCAGCATTCAGATCCGTCATAAGATGTTCGCGGCAAGCCGGGACATCATAGCCGTCTTTGAGGCTAATTGCATTGACAGGGCACGCTGTCACGCAGGGCTTGTCCTCACAACTCTCACAGGGTCCAACGCTCCCTGCAGCCTCGAATGTGCCGAAAAGCTCACGGGAGAGAAACGCCGCCCGCAGGCCGACCCATGGCCCGTAAGCCTCATTGGCCAGCACGCCGAGCGGGCTCTGGGAAAACCCGCCAGCGCGTAGTGCCCAGCGCTGAAACGGGTAAAAAGGCGGCCCGTCGAATGGAAATACAGCGGTCAAACCGAATTCCGCAGCCATTGCCCCCAGACAACGCCGCGTATACCGGTCCAGTGGATCGGGCCGCTTATCGGCATACTCGGATGACTGAGTGAACTGCCGCCAGAGATCAGAACCTGCACTGCCGATCAGCAGCAATGTCCGGGCTGGCACCTGCGGCCTCAGGTCCGGAACGGCATCCGCGTCTTCAGGATGAAAGCCGCCCAGACCGAGAAAGCCGGCAGCGGCGAGCTTTTTCGAAAGCCGCGTCGCTGCCGCAATATCCATGAACTCAGCCGAGCCGGTCACGTTTTGCAAGGGTCCGCAAACGCAGGGCGTTGAGCTTGATGAAGCCTGCGGCATCCTTCTGGTCGTAGGCACCATGATCGTCTTCAAAAGTCACCAGCTCTTCCGCATAAAGCGAATAAGGCGACGCGCGGCCGACGACGATGACGTTGCCCTTGTAGAGTTTCAGCTTGACTGTGCCTGTAACGTGTTCCTGGCTCTTGTCGATCAGAGCCTGCAGCATTTCACGCTCCGGCGAGAACCAGAATCCGTTGTAGATAAGTTCCGCATACCGCGGCATCAGCTCATCTTTCAGATGACCGGCACCACGATCAAGGGTGATCGATTCCATCGCCCGGTGGGCCTGCAGCAGGATCGTGCCGCCCGGCGTTTCATAGATGCCGCGGCTCTTCATGCCGACAAACCGGTTCTCGACCAGATCAAGGCGTCCGATGCCATTGTCACGGCCAAGGTCGTTCAACTTGGCAAACAGAGTGGCCGGCGACAGTTTCTCACCGTTCAGCGAAACCATGTCGCCCTTTTCGAAACCGACTTCGATTTCAGTGACCACATCCGGAGCCGTCGTCGGATCCACAGTGCGCTGGAAAACATACTCTGGCGCTTCCTCGTTCGGATCTTCCAGAACCTTCCCTTCGGAAGAGGAATGCAGCATGTTCGCGTCGACCGAGAACGGAGACTCGCCGCGTTTGTCCTTGGCAACAGGAATCTGATGCTGTTCGGCAAATTCAATCAGGTCGCTCCGCGACTTGAAGCTCCAGTCACGCCAGGGTGCAATCACCTTGATGTCCGGGTTCAGCGCATAGGCTGACAATTCAAAACGGACCTGGTCATTGCCTTTGCCGGTCGCTCCATGCGCAATGGCATCAGCCCCGGTTTCTTCAGCGATCTCAATCAAACGCTTGGAAATCAGCGGCCGGGCAATAGATGTCCCAAGCAGGTAAACGCCCTCATAAACCGCGTTTGCCCGGAACATCGGGAAAACGAAATCCTGGATGAACTCTTCGCGCAGGTCATCGATATAGATTTCCTTGATGCCAAGCAGCTCGGCTTTCTTGCGCGCCGGTTCCAGTTCTTCACCCTGACCAAGGTCAGCTGTGAATGTGACCACTTCGCAGCCATATTCGGTCTGCAGCCATTTCAGGATAATGGAGGTGTCGAGGCCGCCGGAATAGGCAAGCACAACCTTCTTGATGTCACCATGCGCCATGGAAGGAAAATCCGTTCGAAGTCTTGTGTGAGGGCCGTCTCGCGGCCAATTGATTTCCGGCGCAATTTAGCCGGTAAACACGTGAACGCAAGAGGGAGACCTCACACACAGGGCAGGAAAAACGCCGAACTAGGCGACTTCCCGCTTTTGCTGCTGCCCCTCAGCGCCATAGCTCTTCAAAAACATATCGACGGACTCGTCTATAATCGTGGCCATCTCTTCCTTGGTGGAGAGTTCCTCGCCAAAGAGCTTCGGGAAAAAACCTCTGACTTTGATCAATCCGAGAAACTGATCAGCAGCAACCCAGGTGTCAGCAATATCGAGCTTCCCCGATTGCACGGCCTCATCAAGGAACCTTGCCACGATACGAACCGTGTCAAACCGGTTGTTCATCGTCGCTGCCAGGCCTGGATCCCGGATGATTTCCCCAAGCATCATCCTGGCCATGCTCATTTCGGACGGGTTCATGAATATGTTCCCTTGCTTCCAACCGAGCCGCACCAGCTCTTCCCGGATGGGAGCATCCGCGTTGAAGGTGATTTCCATGGACGAGCGAAGCCGTTCAAACAGACAATCGATAATTGCCTTAAACAGCGCTTCCTTACTTTCGAAGTGATTATAGACCGTCCTCTTGGAAACCTGGGCGCGATCTGAGATCCGGTCCATACTTGCGCCAGCAAAGCCACGTTCCTGAAATTCCAGTATAGCAGCTTCGACAATCTGCTTGTTCTTCCGCTCTGTCAGATTCATAAAATTTTAGTTCCCCCGAACCCTTGACCTGCTCATGAAACGCACTAGGTAAACGGGAGAGTTTACTGACATCTCACACAGCACATTACTGGAGTTGAATACTCCGCTTATTTTATCTGCGAGTCAGTTTACACCAGCCAGGGGGGATATTCCAAGAATGACTGTAAATCTCACTATTAATGGCCAAAACCGCAGTATCGAGGCAGATCCGCAAACGCCTCTCTTGTGGATACTCCGGGACGAGCTCGGAATGACCGGCACCAAATTCGGCTGCGGCATCGCCCAGTGCGGTGCCTGCACCGTTCATCTGGATGGAACGCCCATCCGGTCGTGCCAGACATTCCTGGAGGATGTTGAAGGCGCCAATATAACCACGATTGAGGGCGTCAGCGGCAAGGCTGCCGAAGCCGTGAAGGCCGCATGGACCGAACTTGGCGTTCCCCAATGCGGGTATTGTCAATCCGGCCAGATCCTCGCGGCCACAGCGCTTCTGACCGAAACACCCAAACCAACGGATGAAGATATCGACAACGCCATGGATGGCAACGTCTGCCGTTGCGCCACCTACGCCCGCATCCGCAAGGCGATCCACGTCGCCGCAGACAAGATGGAGGCCTGATCGATGTTGCATTTCCTGGAAAAGCCGCTTGAAGCAGCAAAGCCCTCCCGCCGCAGTTTCCTGAAGATGTCTGCCGGAGCCGTCGGTGGCCTCATGCTTGCGCTGCGCCTGCCCGGCACAGCACAAGCAGCACCCGGCGCCGGAGATTTCGCACAGCCGTTCGTTCATATCCGTCCGGACAATAAGGTCGTCGTTCTGATCAAACACCTGGACAAGGGACAGGGCACCGCGACAGGCCTTGCGACTCTCGTTGCCGATGAACTCGATGCCGACGCAAGCCAGATAGAGACGGACTTTGCGCCCGCGAATGTCGAGCTCTACAAAAACCTCGCCTTCGGGATCCAGGGCACCGGCGGGTCCTCCGCCATGGCAAATTCCTTCCTTCAATACCGGGCTGCCGGAGCCGCCGCAAAGGCGATGCTGATCGCCGCTGCCGCGAGAAAATGGGGTGTTCCGGCTGCGGAAATCACGGTCACCCTCGGCGTCGTCAGCCATCCCGGCGGCAAATCGGCAACATTCGGCGAGCTGGCCGGCCTGGCCGCAGCCGAAGAGGTTCCTGCAGAACCAACCCTGAAAAAGCCGGCGGACTGGATTTATATCGGCAAGTCGTTCCCGAGGGTCGACGTTCCGGCAAAGAGCACCGGCTCCGTCGGCCTTTTCGGCATGGATCATCAGGCGGACAACATGCTCGTCGCCGTTCTTGCCCGCCCGCCCAGGTTCGGAGCCGTTGCAACCGGGTTTGATGATACCGAGGCTCGCAAGGTTGACGGCGTAGTCGATGTTGTCTCCGTCCCGAGCGGCGTTGCCGTCCTCGCAACCTCGACCTGGCCGGCTATCAAGGCCCGGGGGCTTTTGGACGTGACCTGGGACGACGGTGGGGCAGAAACCCGCAGTTCTTCAGCCATGTCCGAAGAGCTTGCCGCGCTTACCGGAACGAAAGGCCACATGGTTCCAGGTGGCGACGGTGATCCCGAGGCCGCTCTCGAGGGAGCAGCAAAGGTCATCGAGCTCGACTACGCCTTCCCGTTCCTCGCCCATGCCCCCATGGAGCCGCTCGACATCACGGTTCTATACGACGGTGAAAACGCCACCTTCTGGACTGGATCCCAGTTTCAGACCATCGACCAGATGGTAGCAGGCGGTGTCTTGGGCCTGACGCCGGACAAGGTCGCGATCAACACCACCTGGGCTGGCGGCTCCTTCGGCCGACGCGCCCAGCCGGACAGTCACTATTTTGCTGAAGCGGCCCTTATCGCAAAGGCAAGGCTGGACGCGGGCAACGCCCCGCAGCCAATCAAAATCGTATGGACCCGCGAGGACGACATCAAGGGCGGCTACTACCGCCCGATGGTCGCGCATAAGGCCCGGGTCGGTTTCGACGAGAATGGAAACCTCCTCGCCTGGCATCACCGTGTCGCCGCCAAGTCGATCATGAAAGGCACCTCTTTCGAGCCGTTCGCCATCAAGGACGGTGTGGATTCCACAACAGTGGAAGGGATCGGCGAACCGCCCTACAATCTTCCATCGTTCCAGGCTGAAGTTCACAACGCGGAAACCGCCGTGCCCGTTCTGTGGTGGCGCTCGGTCGGTCACACCCATACGGGCTATGTGGCCGAAACAATGATGGATCTCCTGGCCAAGCAAGCGGGGGAAGATCCACTGGCCTATCGCCTGGCCCGGGTTAAGAACCCGCGCCTTGCCGGTGTCCTGAAGCTTACCGCGGAAAAAGCCGGTTGGGATAAGCCACTGCCGGACGGCCGCTACCGTGGCATCGCCGCGGTGGAATCCTTCAACACCTTTGTGGCGGAAGTCGCGGAAATCTCTTTCCGCGAAGACGGCACGGTGAAAGTCGAAAAGGTGACCTGCGCAGTCGATTGCGGCATTCCCATCAACCCGGACAACATCCGGGCACAGATGGAAGGCGGCATCGGGTATGGCCTTGGCGCGATCCTCAGGAACGAGATAACCCTGACCGACGGCGTTGTCGATCAAGAGAACTTCGACACCTACCTGCCAATCCGCATGACGGACATGCCGGAGATCGAAGTCCACATCGTCCCCTCGGAAGAAGCGCCGACCGGTGCCGGCGAGCCCGGCACTCCGCCCATCGGCCCGGCAGTGGCCAATGCCATCGCGGCAGCCAAAGGCGACTGGATCACCAGCCTGCCGCTGTCAAAACACGGACTGGCCTAAGCCACCCATCCTGCTGTTCACAGCCTGTATTTCGAAGGGCCGCCACACGGCGGCCCTTTTCTTTGGTTTGATAGGATCCGGTTCAAAAACATCCCTCCATGATCCGGGTCTCCCAATGCGCGCATCTGTTCACTGCCTGCTGCTTTTCCTCACAGCTCTGTCGCTTGCTGCTCCGGTCAGCGCCGGAACACTTGCAGGCTCACGCGGGACAGCTCAAGGTTTCGACTTTGAAACCTTGATTGCCAGAGCCCGGCGAACAGCGGGGCAGCCCTATCATGAGCCCAAACCGCGCGCCGAAGAGACCCTGGAAAAGATCGATTTCGATGCTCATTGGAAGATCAGCTTCCGGCCCGAGGAAACCGTCGAAATCGCACCCGGCGTTCCCTTACAGTTCTTTCACACCGGAAAATTCTTCAAACAGCCCGTAAAACTCTATGAGGTGACCGGCGGCAAAGCCCGGGAGATCCTCTACAATCCCGGCTATTTCGATATTCCGCTGGACAGCCCCGCACGTGACCTGCCCGCCGACATCGGCTTCGCGGGCTTCCGTGTCATGCGCCCGGATTTGGAGACCGACTGGATCTCCTTCCTTGGCGCGGCCTATTTCCGCACTGACGGTGCCGCACAGCAATATGGCCAGTCCGCCCGGGCCCTTGCCCTCGACACCGGCCTTTCCACGCCAGAAGAATTCCCGCGCTTCACCTCTTTCTGGTTCGAAACTCCCGGAAATCCCGAACAGGAAACCTTGACCGTATACGCACTGCTCGATTCGCCGTCTGTCTCCGGTGCCTACAAAATGACGATGCTGAACCGGGACGGTGACGGTCAGATCATCGATGTCGACAGCCACCTGTTCTTCCGCAAACCAGTGCAGCGGCTGGGTATTGCTCCACTGACCAGCATGTATTGGTATTCCGAAACCAACCGTTCCATTGGCCGCGACTGGCGGCCCGAAGTGCATGACACCGATGGCTTGGCGATGGTGACAGCCTCCGGCGAACAGATCTGGCGGCCGCTCAACAACCCGCGAGGCCTGCGCGCATCAACGTTTCAAGCGGACAATGTCAAAGGGTTCGGCCTGGCCCAGCGCGACCGGGAATTTGAAAATTACCAGGACGACGGTGTTTTCTATAACAAGCGGCCCTCTGTCTGGATCGAGCCCATAGAGCCTTTCGGCGAGGGTGCGGTCCAGCTGGTCGAAATCCCGACCGATGACGAGATATATGACAATATCGTTGCTTATTTTCTGCCAAAAGACCTGCCTGCGGCGGGCAGTGAAAAGCATTTCACCTATCGCATGGCTTGGCGCGATACGCACCCTCTGCCGTCGTCAGGCGCACAGACAGTTGCAACCCGCATCGGCCAGGGCGGCGTTCCCGGCCAGCCCCGGCCAGCGAACCTGATCAAGGTTGTCATTGATTTTCAAGGCAAGGCCCTGTCAGGCCTGACCGCGGATGATGGTGTCGAGCCTGTCGTCGAACTTTCCAGCGGCACACCAATCGACCCATATGTGCTGCCGGTCGTCGGCACGGACCGCTGGCGGCTTGTTTTCGATGCCGAAGTCAAGGACCACACACCAATCGAAGCACGGGCCTACTTGAAAACGGACAAGGATGTTCTGACGGAAACCTGGCTCGGCCAGCTTTCTCACGAGCTGGTCGCCGAGGCAGATTAAACGGGGCTAAAAGAACCACCCGGATCAATGAAGGTCAAACAGACGCTCAGGCACTGGCAGCCAGGGCGTCCCGGTCCTTTTTCCGCATGCGCTCGGATGCCGACTTAAGCTGACCGCATGCGGCAAAGATGTCCCGGCCCCGCGGCGTGCGGATGGGCGAAGCGTAACCGGCACGATTGACGATGTCGGCGAACTCCTCGATCCGCTCCCAGTCGGAACATCCATACTGCGAACCTGGCCACGGGTTGAACGGGATCAAGTTGATCTTCGCCGGAATGCCTTTCAGCAAACGCACCAGTTCCAGAGCATCCTTATTGCTGTCGTTAATGTCCTTCAGCATCACATATTCAAAAGTGATGCGACGCGCATTCGACAGGCCCGGATAATTGCGGCAGGCATCGAGAAGGTCTTTGAGTGGCCACTTCTTGTTGATCGGCACCAGGATGTCACGGTCTTCATCGCGAACAGCGTGAAGCGAGATCGCCAGCATACAGCCAATTTCATCACCCGTGCGGAAGATCTCAGGCACAACGCCAGACGTCGACAGGGTGATCCGGCGTTTGGAAAGCGAAAGTCCGTCGCCATCCGATGCAATCAGAAGTGCCTTCTTGACGTTCTCAAAGTTATACAGCGGCTCACCCATGCCCATCATCACGATGTTGGTCACCAGACGGCCTTCGGAGGGAACAATCGCGCCTTGCGGTGTCGCGGCATCTGGAAAATCGCCAAGGCGATCACGTGCGATCAGAATCTGAGACAGGATT
>JBNKOQ010000019.1:0-18347 GCA_050294735.1 Roseibium sp.
GGATGCGGAAGGCGGGTTCTCCTGGGAGAAAACCGACCTGGTTGACGCGCTGCGGTCAATCGCGGGATAAGGCCCGTCGGATTCTCTTGAATAACGGGACAAGGCCGCCGGCTCCATTTGGGCCGGCGGCTTGATTTGAAAACCATGAATGATCGATATGAAGGCTCCTTTTTCGGCCGCCGCAAAGGCAAGCCGTTAAGCCCAAGCCGAACCAGGCTGGTGGAAAAGGCGTTGCCGCGCCTGGGCCTTGATCTTTCGGTGGGAGCGCCGGGGGATCTGACAGAACTGTTTGACTGGCAGGTGTCTCGCATCTGCCTTGAGGTCGGCTTTGGCGGTGGAGAGCATCTCCTGCACCGCGCCCGTGAAAATCCGGAGACCGGATTCATTGGCGTCGAGCCTTTCGTTGGCAGCATGGCGAAAGTTGTCACGGCGGTGTCCGGCGAAGGTCTTGGAAATATCCGGCTGTATGACGACGACGCGATCAATGTGCTCGATTGGCTTCCTGCCGCGTCGATTGATCTTGCCTATCAGCTCTACCCGGATCCCTGGCCGAAAAAGCGGCACTGGAAACGGCGGTTTATCAACCAGCAGAATCTCGACCGTTATGCCCGGGTGCTGAAACCGGGGCATGAATTCCGGTTTGCCAGCGACATCGATACATATGTGGATTGGGTCCTTCGCCATATGAGGGATCATGAAGCCTTCGAATGGACAGCGGGCACGGCAGAGGACTGGAAGCGGCCTTGGGCGAACTGGCCGGGAACCCGCTATGAGGCGAAGGCGATTCGCGAAAACCGGATTCCCCGGTATTTGACCTTTCTTCGGACCTGAGAAAGCGCTGCCGGGCGCAATCTCGGCTTTGCGCTTGCGTTGACAGGCGGTTTGGCGTTATACAGCCGGTGTTTCATCTCACACGGCTTATACGAGCGGTATGAGGGTGGGCCCCGCAGGGACCCGCTCCCTTGTTGCTTACCCGGGCCCTGAGATTTACGGAACGGGGTTGTCCGCATGGTTCCGGACCGCCGAACAGGAGTTAAGTGTGAGCGCACACGAAGAACGTATCGTTACGGAACAAGGGCTTGAAGCCCGGGTTGCCGCCATTGTCGAACCGGTGATCGTGGATCTCGGGTATCGGCTGGTGCGCACCAAGATCAGCGCGGCAAATGGGTGCACGCTGCAGATCATGGCAGAGCGGCCCGACGGAACGATGACCGTTGAAGATTGCGAGACGATCAGCCGGGGCGTGTCGCCTGCGTTGGACGTGGATGATCCCATCAACCGGGCCTATCATCTGGAGGTGTCATCTCCGGGGATCGACCGGCCGCTGGTTCGTCCGGGTGACTTCGAACGCTGGGCCGGGCACGAAATGAAGGTTGAGATGGCCGTCATGCAGGACGGCCGCAAGCGGTTTCGCGGCCAGCTTCTTGGCCTGAACGGAGAGGCTGCAAAGCTCCGTTTGCCGGATGTTCGCGAAGGCGAGCCGGATACGGTTGAATTGCCGCTGGCGGATATTGGGGAAGCCAGGCTGGTTTTGACCGATGATTTGATTACGGCTGCTCTTCAGGCGGAAAAAGCGGCACTTGCCGCACGCGCTGATGAGCAGACGGATGGGAACAACAAGCCCAACTGAGCGGTAGAACCGCAGGGCATGAACGAAACGCGCTAAACATGACTTAGATAAAGCGCGAGAGGAGTGGATTGAATGGCTATCAGCGCGAACCGGCTGGAACTCCTGCAAATCGCTGATGCGGTTGCACGTGAGAAGTCGATCGACCGCACCATCGTCATTACGGCAATGGAAGATGCGATCCAGAAAGCTGCCCGGTCACGGTATGGTACCGAAACCGAGGTGCGCGCCGAGATCAATCCAAAGTCCGGTGAAATCCGCCTTCAGCGGCTTTTGCAGGTTGTCGAGACGGTTGAGAATGTCTCGACCGAGATCGCCCTGGAGGAAGCGCAGGCCCGGAACCCGGAAGCCAACCTTGGCGATTTCATTGCAGAGCCGCTGCCGCCTCTCGATTTTGGCCGGATTGCAGCTCAGTCTGCGAAACAGGTGATTGTCCAGAAAGTTCGCGAAGCCGAGCGTGACCGTCAGTACGATGAGTTCAAGGATCGGGTTGGCGAAGTCGTGAATGGCGTCGTCAAGCGGGCTGAATACGGCAACGTGATCGTTGACCTGGGCCGCGGCGAAGGCATTGTCCGGCGTGATGAGCTGATCCCGCGTGAAGCGTTCCGCACCGGTGACCGCATCCGGGCCTATATCTACGATGTTCGCCGCGAGCAGCGCGGTCCGCAAATCTTCCTGTCGCGGACCCATCCGCAGTTCATGGCAAAGCTGTTTGCTCAGGAAGTGCCGGAAATTTACGACGGCGTTATCGAAATCCGCTCGGTTGCCCGTGATCCGGGATCCCGCGCCAAGATCGCTGTGATCTCCAAGGATAGCTCCATTGATCCTGTTGGCGCTTGCGTTGGTATGCGCGGCAGCCGTGTTCAGGCTGTGGTCGGCGAGCTGCAGGGCGAAAAAATTGACATCATTCCGTGGAATGATGAGCCCGCGACCTTCATCGTCAATGCGCTTCAGCCGGCGGAAGTTGCCAAGGTTGTGCTCGATGAAGATGCGGAACGTATTGAAGTTGTCGTCCCGGATGAACAACTAAGTCTTGCGATTGGCCGCCGCGGTCAGAATGTGCGTCTTGCTTCACAGCTGACGGGCTGGGCGATCGACATCATGACGGAGCAGGAAGAATCCGAGCGCCGTCAGAAGGAATTCCAGGAACGTTCGAACCTCTTCATGGACGCCTTGAACGTTGATGAGATGGTCGGCCAGCTCCTGGCAACTGAAGGCTTCACGGCGGTCGAGGAAGTTGCCTACGTCGATCTCGACGAGATTTCCACGATCGAGGGCTTCGACAACGAAACGGCCGACGAAATTCAGGCACGTGCCCGCGATTATCTGGACGAGCTTGAAACAAAGCTCGATCAGGAGCGCACCGAACTGGGCGTGTCAGATGATCTGCGCGAGATCGACGGACTTACGACAGCCATGCTTGTGGCTCTTGGTAAGGATGATGTGAAATCGATTGAAGATCTTGCGGGCTGTGCGGCGGATGATCTGGTAGGATGGACCGAGCGCAAGGATGGCGAGACCAAGCGGTTCGAAGGAACGCTGAGCAGCTTTGATGTGTCGCGTGCGGACGCCGAAACAATGGTCATGGCCGCCCGCGTAAAGGCCGGCTGGGTGACCGAGGAAGAACTTCAGGCCCAGGAAGAGGATGACGTTGAAGCTGAAGGTGAGACCGAAGCTGCGGGAGATGCCGAAGCGGAAGCACCCGCAGGTGCGATTCTGAAGGGCTGAACCGGAAAGCTTCGGGCGTTCCAACTGGAGGTGGCAGGTGCCAAGAAAGAATGAGCCGACCGAACGGCAGTGTGCCGTGTCCCGGGAGGTTCTGCCGGTTGATCGCCTGATTCGCTTTGTTCTCGATCCGGACAATCGGGTTGTTCCGGATCTGAAGAGGGTTCTCCCCGGGCGCGGGGTCTGGGTTACGGCGGCGGCCGAAAAGGTCCGCATCGCCGAGAAGGAAAGGAAACGGGTCTTCGGACGGGGCTTCAAGTGTGAGGTGTCGGTCGAACCAGGGCTTTCGGAGCGTATCGATTCGCTCCTGGAACGGGCGGCTCTGTCTGCTCTGTCCATCAGCCGCAAGGCGGGAGAGCTTGTGACCGGGTTTTCGAAAGTAGAAATTGCTCTTCGGCGGGGTTCCGTTGTCGGGCTAATCCATGCTTCGGACGCAGCCGAGGACGGGATTCGAAAGTTGGCGGCGGTGGCCGCGAGCCGAAATGAGACTGCAAACGGGCCACAGGTCGTCCGTTTGTTCGATTCGACTCAATTGGATTTGGCATTGGGTCGGTCAAATGTGATACATGCTGCACTGCTTGCGGGTCAGGCGAGCGAAAATTTCCTGTCGCGGGTACGCGAATTGGAGGTTTTCCGGTCGAATTCCGCCACGAACGATATAGGCAACGCAGCTGGTGCAGTTGCGCAGGACTGAAGGCAATATGAGCGATACGAAGAACCCAGGCGACAAGACAATCAGCGTTGAGCGGAAAACGCTCGGCCTCAAGCGGGGCGGTGGCGATCAGGGGACTGTCCGCCAGTCCTTCTCGCATGGCCGGTCCAAGGCCGTCGTCGTGGAGAAGAAAAAGCGTCGCGTCGTGGTGCCGGGCCAGGAGCCCAAGGCCGAACAACAGCCCACGCTGCAGACCCAGCGGCTGGACAAGCCGTCTGAAGTTGCTCCGCGCAAGCCTCAGCCAGATGCACAGCAGGCAGCACGCCGTGCCGCCGGCGCTTCCGGCCAGCGGCCGCAAAAGGGCGGCAACGTTCTCCGCACCCTGACCAAGGAAGAAGCCGCGGCGCGTAGCGCAGCTTTGAAAATGGCGCAGGTTCGCGAAATTGAAGAGCGCAAGCAGGCTGAAATCGATGCCAAGCGGCGGGCTGAACAGGAAGCCATCCGCAAGGCCGAAGAAGAAGCGCGTTTGAAGGCCGAGGAAGAGGCCCGCAAGCTGCGCGAAGCTGAAGAAGCCAAGCAGGCTGCTTTGAGAGCTGAAGAAGATGCCAAGGCTGCAGCCGCAGCTCCGGCAAAATCAGCTGACAAGGAAGCCGCGAAGCCGGCAGTCAGAACACGTTCGGACAAGCCCGCGCCAGCAGGACGCCCCGCGGCTCCCCGGGGTGCTGCTGAAGCGCCGCCCGAAGATGATCGTGCCAACAAGGCATTGCGTCCGGTCAAGCGCCAGAAAGCGGCTCCGACACCGCCACCGACAACGGCCCGCCCGCGGGGCGGTGATGACCGCCGCCGCTCGAAGCTGACGATTTCCGCTGCCACCGGTGGGAACGACGAGCAGCGCTCGCGCTCTCTGGCGTCTCTGCGCCGCCGCCGTGAAAAGGAAAAGCGCGGCGGACAGCAGGTTGTTCGTGAAAAGGTGATGCGTGAAGTCACGCTGCCCGAAGCGATCACCATTCAGGAACTGGCGAACCGCATGACCGAACGGTCTGTGGACGTTATCAAGCTTCTGATGAAGCAGGGTCAGATGCTGAAGATCAATGATGTGATCGATGCGGATACGGCCGAGCTGATCGCCGTTGAAATGGGTCACACCGTCAAGCGCGTTTCCGAAGCGGATGTCGAAGAAGGCCTCTTCTCCGTCGAGGACGAAGAAGACACCTTGAAGCCGCGTCCTCCGGTCGTGACCATCATGGGCCACGTCGATCACGGCAAGACTTCGCTGCTTGATGCGATCCGGAATTCGAAAGTTGTAACGGGCGAAGCCGGTGGCATCACCCAGCACATCGGTGCGTATCAGGTCGAGCAGGACGGCAACAAGATCACCTTCATCGATACTCCTGGCCACGCGGCGTTCTCGCAGATGCGTGCCCGTGGTGCCAAGTCGACGGATATAGTGATCCTTGTGGTTGCTGCCGATGATGGTGTCATGCCGCAGACCAAGGAAGCCATCGCGCACGCCCAGGCTGCCGATGTTCCGATCATTGTCGCGATCAACAAGATCGACAAGCCAGGCGCGGATCCGAACCGTGTGCGGACGGAACTGCTTCAGGACTCCATCGTTGTTGAAGGCATGGGCGGTGAGGTCATTGATGTTGAGGTCTCCGCCAAGGCCGGCACGAACCTCGACAAGCTGCTGGAAATGATCCTGCTGCAGTCGGAGGTTCTAGAGCTCAAGGCAAACCCCGACCGCAAGGCGGAAGGTATTGTTGTCGAAGCTCAGCTCGACCGCGGCCGTGGTCCTGTTGCGACGGTTCTGGTTCAAAAGGGGACCCTGCGCCCGGGCGATATTATTGTCGCCGGTGCCGAATGGGGCCGCGTCCGGGCAATGCTCGACGAGAATGGCAGCCAGGTGAAGGAAGCAGATCCTTCCAAGCCTGTTGAGGTTCTCGGGTTCCAGGGAACTCCGGCCGCAGGCGACATGGTTGCCGTGGTTGAGAACGAAGCCCGTGCCCGCGAGATCGTTGATTACCGTCAGCGCCAGATCCGTGAAAAGGCCTCTGTGGTTGCTTCCGGTGCGCGTGGCTCGCTTGAGCAGATGATGAACCGTCTGCAGGAAACCGGCCGCAAGGAATTCCCGCTGGTTCTGAAGGGCGACGTTCAAGGCTCTGTCGAAGCCATCGTTCACGCTCTGACCGAGCTTGGAACCGATGAAGTCAGTGCCCGGATCCTGATGTCCGGCGTTGGTGGCATCACCGAAAGCGATGTCACACTGGCATCGGCTTCGAAGGCACCGATCATGGGCTTCAACGTCCGTGCCAACAAACAGGCGCGTGAAGCGGCTCAGCGCGATGGTATCGAGGTCCGTTACTACAACGTGATCTACGATCTGGTCGACGACGTGAAAGCAGCGATGTCTGGCCTGCTGTCGCCGGAACGCCGCGAAACCTTCCTCGGCAATGCGGAGATCAAGGAAATCTTCCACATCTCCAAGGTCGGCAAAGTCGCCGGGTGTCTGGTTACCGAAGGCATGGTCGAGCGCGGTGCCGAAGTTCGCCTCATCCGCGACGACGTCGTCATCCACGAAGGCAAGCTGGGCACGCTCAAGCGCTTCAAGGACGAGGTCAAGTCGGTCGAGTCCGGTCAGGAGTGCGGCATGAACTTCGTCAACTACCAGGACATGCGTGCTGGTGACATCATCGAGTGCTTCCGCGTCGAGCAGATTGCACGGTCGCTGTAAGGCGCCAGACGCACCGAAAATCAAATACGCCGGCGCCGCATTTCAAGCCGCGCCGGCGTCTTGCATTTTGCGCCGGACCGCCGGCGGCCGTTCGAACAGCGTTCGGACACCTGTACAAAATGAGGGCGCCCGTTCCAGGATGAACGGCACGCCGGAAATGGATTGAACCTATGGGACGACAACACGGACAGGGCAGCAAGGGCCCTTCGCAGCGGCAATTGCGCGTCGGCGAGCTGGTCCGCAAGGAGCTGTCGGATATTCTGACTCGCGGTGAATTGGCGGATCCGGAACTGGATGGCGTCATTGTTACGATTCCGGAAGTCCGCATGACGCCGGATCTGCGGTTGGCCTCCTGCCTGATCATGCCGCTTGGCGGCGGTGATGGCGAGAAGATCGAAAAAGCGCTTAACCGCTGCGCGAAGTACCTGCGTGGCCTGGTGTCGCGCCGCATGACCATGAAATACTCCCCGGACCTGCGCTTCGTTCTGGACACGCGTTTTGACGACGATGACCGGATTGAATCGCTGTTGCATTCCCCGAATGTGGCCCGGGACATCGATGCGGCCGAAGATACCTCCAAGGACGCGGCCGAAGACGGCAGTGAAGACTGACGACCGGACCGGTGACAAACCGCAGGCCAGATGATCACAGACAGGGCCCGGTCAGCCGGGCTCCCATTCTGCTGAGTTTCTAACGGACCCCAAATGGCGCGCCAAAAACAAGTCAAAAGAAAACGTAACGTCATCAATGGCTGGCTGGTGCTGGACAAGCCGTACGGCATCACGTCCAACGATGCGCTCAGCAAGATCAAGCGCATCCTGTCGCCGCAAAAGGTTGGCCATGCCGGGACGCTCGACCCAAGGGCGTCGGGGTGTCTGCCGCTGGCATTCGGCGAAGCAACCAAGACGGTGTCTTTCGTCATGGATGGCCGGAAAGTCTATCGGTTCGAAGTGACCTGGGGTGCGGAAACCACCACGGATGATACGGAAGGGGACGTCACCGCGACATCCGATGTCCGTCCTTCCGCCGAAGACATCGAAGCGGCCTTGCCCGAATTCACCGGCACGATCATGCAGGTTCCGCCCATTTTCTCCGCGATCAAGGTCGATGGCGAACGGGCCTATAACCTGGCCCGCGACGGAGAAGAGGTCGAGCTGGAAGCCCGCCCGATCGATGTGCACCGGCTGCATCTTGTAGAATGCCCGGACGAGAACCGGGCCATCATCGAAGCCGAGTGCGGCAAGGGCACCTATGTCCGGGCGCTTGCACGGGATCTTGGCAGGCGTCTTGGAACATGCGGCCATGTCACCGAGCTTCGCCGGCTTCTGGTCGGGCCGTTCGGTGAAGACGATATGGTCACCCTGGACGAACTTCTGGAAGCCGCGGAGGATCTTGCCGAAGGCGAAGGGATCGAGGCCTTGGTCGATGAATTCGTGCTGCCTGTCCGTGAAGCGATGGACAATCTTGTCGAGATCCCGGTTTCCATCGAGGATGCTGCCCGGATCCGGCAGGGAATGGCAATCCTCCTGCGCGGGCGGGAGGCGCCGCTCTCCTGCGAGGCCGCCTTTGCCAGTCACGCCGGAGAGCCGGTGGCGCTTGGCTCCGTCGGCAAGGGCCGCTTCCAGCCGAGCCGAGTGTTTAACTTGTAAAAGCGGGCAAGCTCATTTTGAACTGAGACCGCCAGAGGGCGGGTTGGCGGCCTCATCATCAGAACATTGGGCCTGGATGGCGATTAGTCTTTTGCCCGATATTCAGCAGGCATGACGAAAACCTCGTCGGCGCGGCCATAGCCGCCGTCTCTCACCTCTTCGATGAGTACCATTGTCGTCGGCCGGACCGCTTCACCAAAAAAGCTGACAAACAGCTCGGTTGTTTTGTGAATGAGCTCTTCTTTCTGCGCGGTGGACAGAGAGGCTTCGGGGAGTTTGTAATTCGCAAAAGGCATGTTGCTTCCTTCTCCTGAGTTTTAAATGACGCCGCCATTAGCGCGGATAATTTGTCCATTGACCCAACCGCTGTCCGGGCCGCAGATGAGGGAGACCACTTTGGCAATGTCGTCGGGTTCGCCAAGCCGTCCCAAGGGGATCGAGCGGCTGATTGTGTCGACCAGCTCTTGCGGCTTGCCGGTCATGAAGAAATCGGTCGCGATCGGGCCGGGGGAAATGGCGTTGACGGTGATTGCTCGTGGACCGAGTTCCTTGGCGAGAACATGTGTCAGGGCTTCCACAGCGGCTTTGGTTGCCGCGTAAAGCCCGTAGCCGGGCTGATAGAGTCCGACGACACTCGACGTGATATTGATGATCCGTCCGCCGTTGTTCAGCCGCTTTGCAGCTTCCCGGACGCTCCGGAAGGTTCCGCCAAGATTGACGGATAGCTGCCGGTCGAAGTCCGCGTCCGTTGCTTCCGCTAGCGGCGAAAGGCGCATGGTTCCGGCATTGTTGATGAGAATGTCGGCAGCACCGAACACCCCTTCGGTGGTATCGAACAGGCGTTTGAAGGCCTCTGGTTCTGAAACGTCGGCTTGAATCGCCAGAGCGGTTCCGCCTTCGGCAGTGATCTCTTGCACGACCGCGGATGCCCCCGCTTCATCGCGTGAATAATTCACGGCAACAGATGCCCCCTCGGCAGCGAGCCGCTTCGCGATTGCGGCCCCAATGCCTCTGCTAGCTCCTGTGACGATGGCAGTTTTTTGATCAAACAGCATGGCTATCTCCTTTCCCGCAGAAGATAGGCGACCGCATTATCCGGATAATCATGCTCGAAATGGAAAGATAATTCGGATAATCTGAACAAATGACCGATCGCCTGAATGCCATGCGTCTGCTTGTGCGGGTCATTGAACGCCGCAGCTTCACTCTGGCCGCCGCTGATCTGAACATATCCCGGTCGACAGCCACGGAAGTTATCCGCCGTCTGGAGAATGATCTCGGGACGAGGTTGCTGGAGCGCACCACCCGGCATGTGGCACCGACCCGGGATGGCGAAGCCTATTATCAGCGTTGCCTCTTTATTCTGGCGGATGTGGATGAGGCTGAAAGCGCTCTTCGCAAGGGAAATCCGGCGGGCCTGTTGCGTATTGACGCGCCTGGTATTCTCACCCGCTCCTTCCTGCTGCCCGGACTGGCAGAGTTTCTGGCGAGATATCCGGATCTGGAATTGCAATTGGGGCAGGGAGAACGTCTTGTGGATCCGGTTCGCGAGGGCGTGGATTGTGTCGTGCGGGCCGGCATACCCTCCGACAGCACCATGATCATGCGCAAACTTGCCGACTTGAATGAAATCACCTGCGCGAGCCCGGCCTATCTGGAGCGGTATGGGGTGCCTCGCACCTTGGAGGACCTGGAAGGGCACAAGATGGTTGGCTTTCTGTCCTCACGGACGGGCCAGATTATGCCGCTGGAATTTCAAGGTAGAGAAGAAATCAGGGAGGTCTCGTTGCCCAGCCCTGTCACCGTCAATGATGCCGACACCGCCTATCAATTGGCGCGTTTGGGCTATGGCCTGATCCAGGCGCCGAGATATCGCTTCGAGGAAGATCTGAGAAACGGCTCTCTGGTCGAGATTTTGACCGATTGTCCACCGCCGCTGTTGCCGCTTGCCGCTTACTATCCCCAAAACCGGCAGCTTTCGCCGCGTGTTCGGGTCTTTGTCGACTGGGTGGCGGAGGTGTTTTCAGACCCGGCGGTCATCGCACGCCTGTAAAAAAATCGCTCGCATATCGGCGGAATTGACCATGCCCGCCGAATTGAAAGCAGGCACTAGCTTTTCGATGCGTTTTCCGCCATATTCCGCCGCTATTGGGCATGTTGGCCCAATTCGTCCGCACCAACCTTTGCTGACCGACATCTCGGCTCTGGCGATCGTGCGGATCAGGCCGGGTTTCCGGCACTCAACTCGTGCCGGGTCAACCGGCCGCATCTCTGAAAGGAAAGAGGATGTCGATTACCACTGAGCGCAAAGCTGAGTTGATGAAAGAATACGCCATCAAGGAAGGCGACACGGGTTCTCCGGAAGTCCAGGTCGCAATTCTGACCGAGCGGATCAATAACCTCACCGGTCACTTCAAGGATCATGGCAAGGATAACCATTCCCGCCGCGGTCTGCTGAAGATGGTTGCAACGCGCCGTTCGCTTCTGGACTACGTCCGTGGCAAGAACGAAGAGCGTTACAAGACCCTGATCACACGCCTTGGCATTCGCCGCTAAAGGCCCGATCAATTAGACGCGGTGGGTGGATTTACCCGCCGCGTTTTACTATAGGAAGACCCGTGACAGTCATGGGGCAGGATTGCCGGCCACTTTCGAAAAGTCAGGAAGTTGCCTGTTGTCTTGCCCGTGGCTTGTCATATCGGTAACCGGCCCATACGGGGCCGACCGATACAATGTCCCTGCGCACCATGTGAGTGACTTTGGCGCAGGAGACAAAGCTGTAAGGAATCATGATGTTTGATGTTCATCGTGTAGAAGTCGAATGGGGCGGACGTCCGCTCGTGTTCGAAACGGGCAAGGTTGCCCGTCAGGCCGACGGCGCCGTGATGGCGACCTATGGTGATACAAAGGTACTCGCCACTGTTGTTTCCGCGAAGTCGCCGAAGCCTGGACAGGATTTTTTCCCGCTGACCGTGAACTACCAGGAAAAGGCTTATGCCGCCGGTAAGATCCCGGGTGGCTTCTTCAAGCGTGAAGGCCGCCCGAGCGAGCATGAGACGCTCACCTCGCGTCTGATCGACCGTCCGATCCGCCCGCTGTTCGTCCCCGGGTTCAAAAACGAAACACAGGTTATCTGTACCGTGCTGTCGCACGATCTGGAAAACGCGCCGGACATGCTGGCCATGGTCGCCGCCTCTGCTGCGCTGACGATTTCCGGTGTTCCCTTCATGGGCCCGATCGGTGGCGCGCGCGTTGGCATGATCGCTGGTGAGTTCGTTCTCAACCCGCTGATCGACGACATGCCGGAATCTTCCCTCGATCTGGTCGTCGCCGGTCCGGCCGATGCGGTTCTGATGGTTGAATCCGAAGCCAAGGAACTCGACGAAGACACGATGCTGGCCGCCGTCATGTTCGGCCATGCCGGTTTCCAGCCGGTGATCGATGCGATCATCAAGCTGGCCGAAACCGCCGCGAAAGAGCCGCGTGACTTCTCCATGCCTGACCACTCCGCTCTCTACGAGCAGATCAAGGGTCTGGTAGCGGACGATCTCAAGGCCGCCTATGCCATCACGGCCAAGACCGAACGCAAGAATGCAGTCGATGCCGCCAAGGCGAAGGTTGTCGAAGCGCTGATCGAAAATGGTGGCGAAGACGCTCCCGAAGCAACGGTTTTGGGCGGCGAGTTCAAGCACCTCGAAGCCGAAATCGTCCGTGGTGCCATCCTCGACACCGGATCCCGCATCGACGGCCGCGACCTGTCGACGGTCCGTGCGATCACGTCGGAAGTCGGTATCCTGCCGCGCGCCCACGGTTCGTCCCTCTTCACCCGTGGTGAAACCCAGGGCCTCGTCGTGGCAACCCTCGGCACTGGCGAAGACGAGCAGTTCGTTGACGCGCTGGAAGGGACCTACAAGTCCCATTTCATGCTGCATTACAACTTCCCGCCCTACTCGGTCGGTGAAACAGGCCGCATGGGCTCCCCAGGACGCCGCGAAATCGGTCACGGCAAGCTTGCCTGGCGCGCGGTTCACCCGATGCTTCCGGCGCACCACGAGTTCCCGTACACCCTGCGCGTGGTTTCTGAAATCACCGAGTCCAACGGTTCGTCTTCCATGGCAACCGTCTGCGGCACATCGCTGGCTCTGATGGATGCCGGCGTGCCGCTTAAGGCTCCGGTGGCCGGTATCGCCATGGGTCTGATCAAGGAAGGCGAGCGTTTCGCGGTCCTGTCCGACATTCTCGGCGATGAAGATCATCTCGGCGACATGGACTTCAAGGTGGCTGGTTCCGAAAACGGTATCACAGCGCTGCAGATGGACATCAAGATCCAGGGCATCACCGAAGAGATCATGAAGGTCGCTCTGGCACAGGCCAAGGACGGCCGGATTCACATCCTCGGCGAAATGGCAAAAGCCATCACCGAAGGCCGTGCCGAGCTTGGTGAACATGCTCCGCGCATCGAAGTGATGAAGATCCCGGTCGACAAGATCCGTGAAGTCATCGGTTCGGGCGGCAAGGTCATTCGTGAAATCGTCGAAAAGACCGGCGCCAAGGTCAACATCGAAGACGATGGCACCGTCAAGATCGCCTCGTCCGATGGCAAGGCCATCAAGGCAGCTGTCAACTGGATCAATTCCATCGCGGCTGAACCTGAAGTCGGCGTGATCTACGAAGGAACTGTTGTGAAATGCGTCGACTTTGGCGCTTTCGTGAACTTCTTCGGCGCCAAGGACGGTCTGGTCCACATTTCCCAGCTTGCTCCGCGCAAGGTTGCCAAGGTCACCGATGTGATCAAGGAAGGCGACAAGGTCTGGGTCAAGCTCATGGGCTTCGACGAGCGCGGCAAGGTCCGCCTGTCCATGAAGGTTGTCGATCAGGAAACCGGCAAGGAAATCGAGAAAGACGAAGAGTAAGTCTTGCTCTTCTGGTAGCGATTTAAACAGGGCGGGATCGGCATCGATCCCGCCCTGTTTCGTTTCCCGGGGGGATGCGGCCCGGCAGGCCGATTTGCCAGGCTTAAGGAAGCTGCTATACCGCAATCACTTGAAAGCAAATGGGGATGAGCATGAGCGAGATGCGCCTTGTTGTGGTCGGGGCTGCTGGCCGGATGGGCCGGGCTCTGGCGCGGGCGGTGACCGAAACCGCCGGCGCGCGGGTGAGCGCTGCGATCGAGCGGGAAGGATCGGAATTCCTGGGCGCGGACGTCGGCGAGCTGGCCGGTGTCGGCAAGCTCGGTGTCGCCGTGACGGATGACGCCTTGAGCGCATTTGCAGCGGCGGACGGCGTGCTTGACTTTACGGCGCCGCAGGCATCGCTTGGGTTCGCGGAATTGGCCGCCCAGGCACGGATCGTCCACGTTATTGGCACGACAGGCTGGGCTGAAGGGGAAGACAAGCCGCTTCATGCGGCGGCCCGTCATGCGCGCGTCGTCAAATCCGGCAATATGAGCCTTGGGGTCAATCTTCTGGCCGCGCTGGTGAAGAAGGCCGCGCAGGCGCTGGACGCGGATTTCGATATCGAGGTGCTGGAGATGCATCACAAGCACAAGGTCGATGCGCCCTCAGGCACGGCCCTTCTGCTTGGCGAAGCGGCGGCTGAGGGCCGTCAGATCGCTTTGGCCGAACATTCCGTCCGCTCCCGTGACGGCATCACAGGCGCGCGCAAGGCTGGCGATATAGGCTTTGCCACGCTCCGGGGCGGGTCGGTGATCGGTGAGCATTCGGTGATCTTTGCCGGTGAGGGCGAAGTGATCGAGCTGACGCACCGGGCGGGAGACCGCCAGCTTTTTGCAACCGGCGCTGTCAAGGCGGCGCTGTGGGCCTTCGACAAGAAGCCCGGGTTTTATTCGATGGCCGATGTGCTCGGCCTGACCGACTAACGCATTATTTGAATTTTCGAGGAGATTGACTATGGAACGCCTTCTTGTGCTGGTCCGCCATGGCCAAAGTGAGTGGAACCTGAAGAACCTCTTTACTGGCTGGAAAGACCCGGACCTGACCGAACAAGGGGTGGCGGAAGCCAAAAATGCCGGTGTCCAGCTGCACGACATGAAGCTTGAGTTCGACATCGCCTTCACGTCCGACCTGACACGGGCCCAGCATACGCTGAAGCTCATTTTGAAGGAGCTCGGCCAGGAAGGCCTTGAGACGGTCCAGAACCTGGCGCTGAACGAGCGCGACTACGGTGACATCACCGGCATGAACAAGGATGAGGCGCGCGAACAATTCGGCGAAGAGCAGGTGCACATCTGGCGCCGGTCGTTCGATGTCCCGCCTCCCGGCGGAGAAAGCCTGAAGATGACGGCCGAGCGCGTTCTGCCGTATTACCACAGCGAAATTCTGCCGCAGGTTCTCTCAGGCAAGCGGACGATTGTGGCGGCGCACGGCAACTCGCTCCGGGCCCTCATCATGGAACTGGAAGATCTCTCGCCGGAAGAAATCCTGAAGCGCGAACTGGGAACCGGAACGCCGATAATCTACCATCTGAATGAGGATGGTGAGGTAACCAGCGTCGAGGACCTGGCCGGTTAAGGCGAAGCAGCGATGCCGTAACCAACAAAAAAGGCGGCTCCTGGCCGCCTTTTTCATTTTCGCCTGTCCCTTGGGCGTCAGACAGAAAAACTGCCTTGTTCCGCGATAAGTTTCAGCAATTTCTCCGGGCGCGCGCCAACATGACCGATGATGTTGGAGGCGCACAGACAGCCGAGTTCTGTCGCTGATTTCAGGTCATAGTCGCGCGCAAGGCCGAACAGGAAACCGGAGGCGAACAGATCTCCAGCTCCGGTGAGATCGACGACCTCTTCCACATGCTGCGCCTCGGCCTTGACGATCTCCGTTGGAGTGATCGCCATGGCACCATTCTCGCCGAGTGTGAGGGCCGTCAAAGCGCCGCTGTCGCGGGCCGCCGCAATGGCGGTATCGAGATCGGATGTCTCGTAAAGCGCCTTGAGTTCATGCTCGTTAGCGAACATGACGTCAACGACACCGTCTTTCAAAAGACCAATGAACTCGGCGCGGTAACGATCCACACAGAATGAATCGGACAGGGTGATACCGACCCGGCGTTTGTTGGCATGTGCGATACCGGCGGCTTCCAGGAAGGCCTTCTTGGCTTCTTCCGGATCCCAGAGGTAGCCTTCCATATAGGTGATCGCCGAGGCGGCGACGATGTCGGGATCGACGTCTACGGGGCCGAATTCGACGCAGGCCCCCAGATAGGTGTTCATCGTCCGCTCGCCGTCCGGTGTGATCAGGATCATGGAACGGGCCGTTGGCACGCCATCGATCAGGCGCGGTGTTTCGTAGTGAACGCCCGTTCCCTTCATGTCGTGGGCGTAACTGTCGCCAAGTTCGTCTTGGGCCACCTTGCCGAAGAACGCAGGCTTGCCGCCGAGAGACGCGATGCCGGCTGCCGTGTTGCCCGCACTGCCGCCTGAAATCCGGGTTGTTTGCCCCATCTTGTCGTAAAGGCGGACCGCTTCGGCGGTGTCGATCAGGCGCATGGAGCCTTTCACCAGTGCCTCATGGGCGAGAAAGTCTTCTTCGACGTGGGCAAAGACGTCACAGATGGCGTTGCCGATGCAAAGAGCATCAAAACGAATGTCGGTCATACATAGATCCTGAATTGGCGGTCGTTAGATTTTCGGAGTTGGCCGCAAAGCCCGGTTGGCTTCCGGCTCACGGATTTTTTCGCGGAACGGGCTGGCGCAATAGACGCCCAGCATTTTGAATTCAGCGCAGAAAAACCGCAGCTCCTCCAAGGCCAGAGTGACGGCGCGATCATCCGGGTGACCCTCGATGTCGGCATAGAACATGGAGGCGAAGAACTGGCCTTCCAGCTGATAGCTTTCCAGCTTGGTCATGTTGACCCCGCAGGTGGCAAAGCCTCCAAGTGCCTTGTAGAGAGCCGCAGGCACGTTGCGAACGCGGAAAATGAAAGACGAAATGATGGGCTGGCCCGTATTGGCAGCTTCCACATTGTCCCTGGAAAGAATAACGAAGCGGGTCGTGTTGTGCGCTTCGTCCTCAACGTCCCGTCGCAAGATATCCAGTCCGTATATATCGGCGGCCATTTCCGGAGCCAGGGCCGCGACACTGGGGTCGCCTGCTTCTGCAACCTGACGGGCCGACCCTGCGGTATCCGCTCCGACCATCGCATTCAGGTTGAGCTCCCGGATAACCTTCCGGCATTGCCCCAGCGCGTGAATATGGCTCTGAACGGTCTTCAGGCCTTCCAGCTTCGCCCCTTTGGGCGCCATTAGCTGGAATTTGATCGGCAGGAAGTATTCCCCGATGATATGCAGACTGGACTTCGGCAGCAGGTGGTGAATATCGGCAACCCGGCCGGCGACCGAATTTTCGATGGGGATCATGGCAAGATCGGCCCCGCCTTCATCCATGACGGCAAAGCAGTCTTCAAATGTCGCGCAGGGGATCGCTTCATAGTCGGGATAGACGTTTTGGCAGGCCATGTGGGAGTTGGCACCAGTTTCGCCCTGGAAGACGATTTTCTTGCGGTCAGACATTGGTTCGGTTTGTTCCTCGGTCAATTTGAGCGTGTCATATCAGAGAATTGGTTTTATTGCGCGGAAACTGCGGCACGCGCCCGCTCAAGGTCTTCCGGCGTGTTGACGTCCATCGGGGCACTGTCAATCAGCGAGACATCGATCCGCATGCCGTGTTCCAGCGCCCTGAGCTGCTCAAGTTTCTCCCGCAGCTCCAACGGTGTGGGGCGTAGAGAGACGAACTTATCGAGCGCTGCGCGGCGATAGGCATAAACGCCGATGTGCTGATAATGCGGGCCTGCCCCCGTGGGGGCGGTCGCGCGGGTGAAGTAGAGGGCGCGGTTGGAGGTCGAGCCGATCGGTGTTGTAACCGCCTTTACAAAGCTGGGATCGTCGCGGAACTGCTCCTCGCGGATTTCTGTCATGATGGTGCCGATATCCACTGTCGGATCCTGCAGCGGCGAGAAGGCCGCGCGAATCGCTTCTGGCGCGATCAGGGGCACATCGCCCTGGAGATTGAGCACGACCTCGTAGTTTTTTCCGGGATCCACGGCGTTCGCGGCTTCATGAATCCGGTCCGAACCCGATTCATGATCAGATCGTGTCAGGACGGCCCGGCCACCATGTTTTTCGACAGCTTCGGCAATCGCTTCGTGGTCGCAAGCAACCACAACAGGGCCAATGTCGGCGTTGTTCGCCTGCTCCAGAACACGGACAATCATTGGTTTTCCGCAGATATCTGCCAATGGCTTGCCCGGAAGGCGAGTGGCCTCAAAGCGGGACGGGATGACAACAAGTGCAGTGATCACAAGGGACTCCGGACAAAAAACAGCGGTCAGAACACCCTTCCGCCAGCTTCCGCGTCCGAATGTCATACTCAGAGTTCTTTTATACCTATGGACAGCAACGTCAAAAAATTTGTAGGGTCCGCCCCAAATCGAAAAGCTTAATGGGTCCGTGGCGTCAGTCCCGGACCCGGACGCGTATTAGCTTGGAGCCGGAGAGAATGGATTCCTTCACACTGAATAAGGCCGCGGGTGCGGTTTTAATGGTGCTTCTTCTGACCATGGGTGTCGGAATTGTATCGGATATCATCTTCGAACCGACGATTCCGGGAAAGCCCGGATATGAAATCGTCGTCGCCGCCGAAGGTGAAGATCATGGCGGCGAAACCGAAGCCGCCAAAGAGATCGACCCGATCGAGGTTCGTCTGGCCTCCGCGAGTGCAAAAGACGGTGCCAAGGTCGCCAAGAAGTGCGCAGCCTGCCACTCCCTCGAACAGGGCGGCGGAAACAAGGTTGGCCCGGAACTGTGGGGCGTTGTCGGCCGCAAGCCGGGCTCGCATGAAGGCTTCGCTTACTCCGCTGGCATGACAGCATTCGGCGAAAGCAATCCGACCTGGACATTCGACGAACTCGACCACTTCCTGACGAAGCCGAAAGATTTCGTTTCGGGAACGT
>JBNKOQ010000020.1:0-17700 GCA_050294735.1 Roseibium sp.
GCTGCTTGTCTCTGCGCAGATCGCTGTGCCGGCCATTGCAGACGACGAGAGCGGTGATGACCTGGATGT
The DNA here is from genome assembly GCA_050294735.1 of Roseibium sp. Taxonomy (GTDB): domain Bacteria; phylum Pseudomonadota; class Alphaproteobacteria; order Rhizobiales; family Stappiaceae; genus Roseibium. The sequence continues at coordinate 70 of JBNKOQ010000020.1, forward strand.
GTCTGTGACCGTGGTGGAAGCCGACGGCAGTGTCGAGGACATAGTGAATGTGATCGAACTGCCGGAAGAGGATGTCGGCCGGCTTGCGGAACGTTCGCAGGAGCTGGAACAGGTCGGTCTTAGCCTTGAGGCCTTTGGGCCGGGGGCGATTGCAGTCCGGGAAACGCCAGCAATGCTGGGGGATATGGACATTCGAGGTATGGTGACGGACTTGGCCGACGAGCTGGCGGAATGGGACACGGCGACCGGGCTAAAGGAAAAACTCGATCATGTGGCTGCCACCATGGCCTGCCATGGATCCATCCGGGCGGGCCGCCGCATGCGGGCCCAGGAAATGGATGCGCTGTTGCGCGACATGGAGGCTACGCCGCTGTCCGGTCAGTGTAACCACGGACGCCCGACCTGGGTGGAACTCAAGCTATCTGACATCGAGAAGCTGTTCGGGCGGAAGTAACACAGGGTCGTCACGCCAGCAGCGCGGCATCCATCGCAGGGGCACCTTGGCGGCGCGTTTGTCTGGCGGATTCCAGTGCCGTTGAGACGTTGCTGGGAATCTCGGTACAAAGGGCGTCCAGCGGGACAGGCTTTCCGATCAAATATCCCTGGATTTCGTCACACCCTTGCCTTGCCAGAAACAGCAGGTTTTCGAGGTCTTCGACACCTTCGGCGACAATTGTCATCTTCAAGGCTTTCCCCAGCCGGACGACGGTTTCAATAATGGCGAGGGAACTGTGGTTCTTGCCCGCATCGCGCAGGAAAGACCGGTCGATTTTGATCGTGTCGAATGGGAAACGGCTCAAATAACCGAGAGAGGAATAGCCGACGCCGAAGTCGTCCAGCGCGATCTTCACGCCGATATTTTTCAAACTCGTCAGGATGGCCAAGGCGCGTGTGTCGTCCTCGATCAGGAGGTTTTCCGTGATTTCAAGTTCGAGGCGTTGCGGGCATACCCCCGTTTCCTCAAGGCAGGCCCGGACATCCTCGACGAAATCGTTGTCCCGGAACTGTACCGGGCTGACATTCACGCTGATCCGGGTGTCCGGCATTTCACTTGCCGCGGCGTTTAGAGCGGTCTGAAGGACCCATTTCCCGATCGGAATGATCTGGCCGGAGTTTTCCGCGACGGAAATGAAGTCGACCGGGTTGATGAGCCCTCTGTCGGGATGAATCCAGCGGATCAGGGCCTCATAGGATTCGATCCGGCGGTTGTGGAGGTCCAGCCTTGGCTGATAGTACAGTTCGAATTGCTCTTCGCCTATGGCGTCGTGGAGATCTTCTTCCAGTTCCCGCCGCAGCCGGACCTCATCGCCCATTCCGTCCTGAAACAGGCAGTAGGTGTGTCTGCCCATGCTCTTGGCGTTGTAAAGAGCAATGTCGGCATTGGATATGATCTGCTCGGCGTTGGTATTCTGATCGTTGATAACAGCGATGCCGATGCTGGCACTCGGGCGCAGGATCAGGCCACCGCCGCAGTCGATCGGCTCCGACAGTTTTTGAACCAGGCGAAGGGCCATGTCGGCGGACTGATTGGCGAACTGTATGCCGCACTGGATCAAAGCGAACTCATCGCCACCGAGGCGGGAAACGGTGTCTTGCGACCTGCTGTATTCGCGCAAACGTTCGGCCGTAACGCGGATCACCTTGTCGCCGGTGGGATGACCATGCAGGTCATTGATGTCCTTGAACCTGTCCAGATCGACCAGCAACAGCGCGGCAACCTCGTGGCTGCTCAGGCACTTCTCGATCACCTGGCTCAGCTCCGCGTTGAAGACAGCGCGGTTTGGCAGGTCGGTCAGGGGATCGTGTTGCGCAAGGTGGAGGATCTGGGCTTCCGCCTCCTTGCGGGCGCGCAGGTCGACCAGAGCGGACACCCGGGTCGGGGTGCCCCGGTAGGAAATAACGCGCGTGCGGATTTCGACAGGGATGGCTTCGCCGTCGCGGTTGACCATCTCAAGTTCCCGCGGTTGCCGTTCCGCTTTGACAAGGTGGCTTTCCAGCGTGCCTGCGAGTTCTGACTGCACGAACTCGTAAAGGCCACGCATCTTGAGCTGCTCGATGTTGTAGCCGAGCAGGTCTTCAAGCGCGGCGTTTCCGTCCAGGATACGTCCGTCCACGGAAATGACGATGGCATCGAAGGTCGCGTTTGCCAGGGCGGACAGGCGTTCGGATTCTTCCCTGCTGCGCTTCGCGTCGGCAGCCTTTATTTGCGCCACCTCTTCGTTCTGAATGGTGTCCATGAGGGCATTGAACATCCGTGTAAGACGTTCAGAGTCGTCTCCCGGCGAAACCTTCAGCCGCATATTCAGGTCAGCCTTGCCGGCAATCACGTTGTCCAGGGCATCTTCCACGTGTCCGATGCCGAGGCGGGTTCCATGTTCGGCCTCGTTCATGCCGATCTCTTCGTCCGCCGGGCAGACACGCAAGGTCATAAACCGAGACAGGACCTTGAGAAATGCGAAGCCCAGGCCGAAACACCAGACAAAGTTGATGACCACACCTTCCAGCTGAACCAGAAACTGGGCGCCGCCACTGCCAAGCGGCAGCCTGTCGGCTGGCGCGAGAAAGGCGAGGCCAAGTGTGCCAATCACACCGGCAACGCCGTGGACGCCGACGACGCCAACCGGATCATCGATCTTCAGCCGCTGTTCGATGAACAGGTTTGCGTAAACGGCGGCTATGCCACCCAAAAGACCGACGATGGCGGCACCGAAGGGCGTCAGCACGTGGCAACCAGCCGTGACTGCAACAAGGCCGCCTAGAAGTCCGGATAAGGATTTTTCCGGCAGGATGATCCGGTCCTGGGTCCAACCGAGAATATAGCCACCAGCGCCTCCGCTGGCGGCCGCGATCACCGTATTGACGATGATCATTGCGATGTCGCTCGTTGCCGAAAGTGTGGAGCCGCCGTTAAAGCCGATCCAGCCGACAAAAAGGATGAAGGCACCGGCCGTCGCCAGAACGGAACTGTGCCCCTGGATGCGCATCGGTCTGCCTTCCGGATCGAAACGCCCGATCCGGGCTCCGATGACGATACAGGCAGCAAGGCCGATCCAGCCGCCTGTTCCATGCACCACGGTCGACCCGGCAAAGTCCACGAAGCCTTTTTCTGCCAGGAATGCGCTGTCGTTCGGAGACAAGGCGCTGCCCCAGGCCCAGTGGGTAAACACAGGATAGATGATGCCGGCGGTGAAAACGGAGCACCAGACGTAGGCGATCAGCCGCATGCGTTCCGCCACGGCGCCAGACACAATGGTGGCTGCGGTACCGCAGAACATCACTTGAAATGCGAAAAAGGCATACTGCCAAGGGTCCAGATTCTGAAGCAGAAGCAGGTTCTGATCAAAACCGACAATGAAGCCATCGGACGGTGCAAAGGCGAACATGAAGCCTACCGCGGCAAACAGCAGGACCGAGAAGGTAAAGTCGAGCAGGTTTTTTTGCGCGACATTGATGGAGTTCTTGGAGCGGACAAGCCCGGCCTCGAGCAGCATGAAGCCAACCTGCATCATCAGGACCAGAGCGGCTGCGACCATCATCCAGGTCACATCCAGGCTTTGTTGCAACGGCTCATTGATGAACGTTTTTGATGTGCTTATGTCGTCTGCGAGGGCCGCGCAGGATCCGAGAAAGAAGATCGGAAACGTCAGAAATCCCGTCGTCTGTCCGAGAACAGATGGCTTGTTCATTTGAAAACCCCAAACCGCACCATTTGATTCAGAATTTACTAGAAAGAGTTAAGTAGAAGTTTCAATGGTATATTTAGCGTACAAATTATCGATAAATGAATGAGTGCCGCGAGGGTACTTTGACGGAATGAGCTAATGTTTGGTCATCTGCCTCTTTTATAGGCGGTGATGCGCTTGATTATTTCTGCCCTAAGGTAATGTCTGGGCTCAGGACTTATGTCCGGCGGCTTTGGAAGAAGTCTTTCAGGAGAAGCGCGGCGCGGCTTTCCGAGATTCCGGAGTAAACGTCCGGGGCGTGGTGGCAAGTTGATTGTGAAAAAAAGCGGGTGCCATGATCAACGGCTCCGCCTTTTGGATCTCCAGCCCCGAAATAGAGACGCCTGATCCGCGCGAAGGAGATCGCCGCGGCGCACATCGGACAGGGCTCCAGGGTGACATACAGATCGCAGTCGGGCAGGCGCTGGCTTCCGGCGATACTGCAAGCCTGCCTGAGGACCAGAACTTCCGCATGTGCGGTCGGGTCATTGAGTTCGAGGGTCCGGTTGCCGTTGCGGGCCAGGATGCTGCCGTTTTGAACCACAACGGCGCCAATGGGAACCTCTCCCCTGGCTGCGGCTTTTTCCGCTTCCTCAATGGCAGCGGCCATAAAGTTATTGGCCGGAGGATTGGACAGCGTTGCGGTCATTGAAGATCCAGGATGTGAACTCATCTGAGTGATCTTTAGGATGAACCAGTCGCCGCTACAAGGGGAAGCCAGACCGGTGGAGGGGAACCTTGGAAGGCCGGAAACAGGGAGAACAGCCTTGTTATGCGGCATTGGAATGGCTCATTTGCGAAAATCGTCACACTTGCTGATTCCCGAAAGCCCCGCGCTCTGCTATGACGCGCGCATGACGACAGAAAAGCCCCCCAAGAAAAGCCGCGGCCCGGCATCGGCCAACGGCTCCAAGAAGCGTTTTTCCGGCAAGAAGCCGGGCGGGCGCCCGGAACGTGATTTTTCAGGCAAGCCGCGCGGTGAAGATCGTGGCGGCCACGGCGCCAGGTCTGGAAAGCCGGAGCGGAAGTTTGGTGCAAAGCCAGCTGCTGGCAAAGGTGCGGGACCCCGGCCGCGCCGCGGAGATGACAAACGCCCGCGTGAAAATGTTGGCCGTGAGGACGCATCCTCCTTCAACCTTGAAAAAGGTGAGCGCATCGCCAAAGTCATGGCGCGCGCCGGCCTCTGTTCGCGCCGGGATGCCGAGGCATGGATTGCTGCGGGCCGGGTCGAGCTGAATGGCACGCTCCTGGAAACGCCCGCCGTGACTGTGACAGCCTCGGACAAGGTGATTGTCGACGGGGCGCCTCTGCCGATGAAGGAACGGACACGGCTCTGGCTCTATCACAAGCCCAAGGGCCTTGTGACGACGAATCGGGATCCGGAAGGGCGCCCGACGGTATTTGAGCGGCTGCCCAAGGATCTGCCGCGCGTGCTGGCGGTCGGCCGGCTGGACATCAATACCGAAGGCCTGCTGCTGCTGACCAACGACGGTGGTCTGGCGCGGGTTCTGGAACTGCCTGCGACCGGCTGGCTGCGGAGATACCGCGTGCGCGCCTTCGGCAAGGTGACACAGGAACAGCTCGACGGTCTGGCCGAGGGCGTTGCCATCGACGGTGTGCTCTATGGCGCAATTGAAGCCACGCTGGACAAGGAACAGGGTGACAACGTCTGGCTTACGGTCGGCTTGCGCGAAGGCAAGAACCGGGAGGTCAAACGGGTTCTCGAGCATCTTGGCCTTTCCGTGAACCGGCTGATCCGTCTGTCGTTTGGCCCATTCCAGCTCATGGACCTGGAAGATGGCGGCGTTCGGGAAATCCGTGGGCGGGTTCTGCGCGACCAGCTTGGCGAAAAACTGGCTGAGGAAGCCGGGGCGGACTTCGATGCCCCGATCTTCCATGAAGCCAAGCCGGAAGAAGCCAAGCCAAAACGCGACGGCGGACGCAAAGGCGCAGCCGCTGCCAAGGGGGGGCAGACCGGGAGCAAGGGATCCTGGATGACCGCGCGGGATGGTCAGGCCGCCAAAACAGGAAAGAAACCACGGGGCGACAAACCGGTTCGTGGTGACAAGCCGGGACGAGGCGAGAGGCCCGACCGGGGCGCAGGCCCTTCCGGTGAGGGCAACCGGCGCAAGAATGCAGGTGAGCGTCAGGCGAAAGTGTCTCCGAGGAGCCGTTTTCGTATGACCACCGACCCCAAGCCGCGGGCAGAATACAGGCCGGAAGACCGCCCGAACCGCCCGCAGCGCCGCATCTGGGGGGACGAAGGGCTTGTTGAAGATAAACAACAGGAGAGCCGTTCGGCCCGCGACAAGAAGGACGACAGCCGGGGTGGTGACAAACCACGTGGCGGAGGACGTCCGCCGCGTGGCGGAGGCCGGTCTTGAGAATAGTTGCCGGACGTTTCAAGGGAGCGGCTTTGGCCGCTCCAAAGACCCAGGCAACCCGTCCGACGAGCGACCGTTTGCGCGAGACCATCTTCAACATTCTGGCGCACGGTCTCGCGGTTGACCTTGATGGCATGCGGGTTCTGGATCTGTTTGCCGGAACCGGCGCTCTCGGTTTTGAAGCAATCAGCCGGGGCGCGCGTCATTGCACCTTCATCGAAGAGGGCGCGGAGGCACGCGGGCTGATCCGGCAGAACATGGAGAACATGGGGCTCAACGGTGCCGCGAAGGTTTTCCGTCGCGATGCGACCCGTCTCGGTCAGCCCGGCACCATCGAGCCGTTTGATCTCGTCTTCGCTGACCCGCCCTATGACAAGGGGCTGGGTGAGAAAGCTCTTGCATCCGCGCGTGAAGGCGGCTGGCTAAAGCCCGGCGCTTGTTGCGTCCTGGAAGAGCGCGCCGCCAATCACATCGAGATCCCCGAGGGGTTCGAGGAAGTGGATCGCAGAACCGCCGGTGACAGTCAGGTGATCTTCCTGACGGCTGCGTGAGGGACAAACAGGCCTTCTCCCCCTGAGCCGTCATCCCCCGCTGGGCATCATGATGTAGGCGGTTTTGGAGGGTGGTAATTTTTCCCTGCTGATGATCAGATCCGGATTGCTTGCCATCTCTACCGCGTAACCATCGGCACTTGCCCGGGCAATAAAGGCCTCCAATGCACCGTGGAAATGGAAGTGCATTGGGATGACCATGGCTGGTGAAATGTCATCCAGAACATCCATCAGGCTCTCCAGCCGCAGCGTCGATGAGTTGTCGATTGCAGCGAGGACAATATCGATTTGACCCAGGCGCGTGAGATCGTTCTGGGTCAGGCGGTGATGCAGGTGCCCGAGATGAGCGATGCATAAATCGGCGACTTCGAAAACGAAAATCGAATTGCCCAGACGCCGTGTCTCGCCATTCCATCCGCGGGTGTTCGTCTGAATGTTGCGGATACGCACATCTTCAACAATGAGATCGTGATCGATCGGTCCGCCGTCGGGGTTCCAGCCCGGCAGGACATGTTCGATCCCCGGGTCGGGGGCAAGGCTGTAATGGCTGCTGTGAGCGCCATTCATTGTCGCGACCCTGGGCGTCAGCAAAGGGCGAACACCGTCGTTGTAATCGGTCGCAATCCGCACCCCCTTGGGCGTTTCGATCTCAAAAGTGGAATGCCCGATGTAGCGGATTTGAACTTCGTTCGGTGAAAGAGACGCATTGACCGGCAGGGGAGGCCAGGCAGGCCGCTCCGCAATCAGCTGGCAGGCTGCCAGGACGGGCTGCAGGCAAAGCATCAGGATGATCAAGAATGATCCTGAAATGGCAGCCAGCTTGAGGTTGGTCGGGATTTTCGTGGCACGCATCATCGGTCCCTCCGTTCTCTCATTTAGAGTAGAGGGTGAGTCAGGCTTGGCAAGACCATAATGCGGGCAGTCGAGGCGAGGAAGTTAGGGAAATTGGCAACCGTTCCGGGAGGTGACTGTCGGTTTGGAACGGTTGCCAGTTGGAGCCTGATGGGAGGAGGAACCAGGCTCATTTAATAAGGTCAGCAGTTGTGAAGGCTCACCGGGCGCTTTGCATGCCTAGGTGCCAAATAGCGGTCGCTGGCCAATGTCGCTTCGAGGTTCTGTGCCTGGAGGAAGATAAGCTCCCCCGCGTGACCGCTTTCCTCGACCAAGGAATGCTTCGAGCAGGTTGCCGCGATGGCAAGGCCCAGGCGGCGGAGATGGGATCTTCGGTAACAGTAAACCGCGAGGCGGCTGCGCTGATCCTCCGGAAGAGCCCTTGCAAGTTCGCTGGCAGCCCCAAGAGAGGTGCTGACAAGTCGGGCAAACATGAGCTCAGAGACCGGGCAATCTTCGAAATTTTGTTGTGTGTCTTGATGGGTCATAGAACACGCTCACTTTTAATCTATGATCCATCTTGGTTGTAATATCTTAATAATAGGTTAATTCGAAGAATAACTGATAGTAAACACGTAAACCATGTCAAAAATATCTAGGTGTTATTACCGTTGTGCGAATTTGTTATTTAATTTCCATAGCGTCACCAAGCCTACGCTTGACAGTTTCGCGAAGGGGAGCTGCACGTTCCAGAATGTGCTTTGTCTTCAGGAAGTCGAGGACACGGACATTGTCGTCGGGCGGACGGACCAGAAGATCCGGTGCTCGGCTTTTCAGTTTTTCCGTTGTGATGGTCTGCATCAGGATCTGCGACGTCCCAAAGAGGGCGTCCATTGACGTTGGCAATTGCCTGCCTGAACGGGGAACCGGTGAGCCGACGACATCGACTGCCAGAATAAAATCGCAGTCCGGCGGCAGCCGGTCGAAAGGCAGGGGATTGACCACTCCGCCATCGATCAAAATGCGGCCATTGGATTTGACCGGCTTGAAAACCGCAGGGATTGCGATGGAAGCCGCAATGGCAGGCAAGAGAGGGCCGCTCTCGATGTCCACCTCCTGGCAGCCGTAGAAGTCTGTCGCCAGGACTTTGAGCGGGATGTCCAGGGCCTCGAAGGTCTCCGGTATGTTCTCGGCGACGAAAGCCTGAAGGACCTTGAGCGGATCGAACTGCACCATGTTGCCGTCAAACAGATCGGCCAGCTTCCGGGGCCGCAACTTCCAAAGCGCGGCCAGAACCTTGTTGCGATTGCCAAAGGTATCCATCACGATTTGCCGCAGCTCGGCGCCTGAAAGGCCGCCTGCATAAGCCGCGCCGAAAATAGCGCCGATGGAGGTACCGGCAATCGCATGCGGCTTGACGCCCAGGTCGTCCAGGGCTTCCAGAACCGGAATATGGGACATGCCTCTGGCGCCGCCGCCGCCAAGGGCCAGACCGATCCGAAATTCACTCATGGGGTGTCCCTTTGGCACACAAGGCTTCTATGCATCCCGAGTGTGGTGCTTCTTGCCCGGCTTTCCAAGGGGAGGGAAATCAGAAAGGCTGCAAATGGCCGAACTCAGACCTGTCCGAAGGACAGTTCGCTTTGCGCTGAGTTCAGCCAGCTGCACATCGCCTCGAATGGCATGGGGCGGGCAATGTAATATCCCTGAACCGAGAAGTTGCCCATCAGCCGTAGCCTGTCAAACTGGTTATCCGTTTCGACACCCTCGCATACAATGTTAATGTCGAGTGAGCGGGCGAGCTGGATCAAGTGGCTGACGACGATCTCTTTTTTTGCATCGGTCAGAATTTGCTCAGTGAAGGAACGGTCGATCTTGAGGCCATTGATAGGCAGATCGGCAACATGTGACAGGGACGCAAAGCCTGTCCCGAAGTCATCCAGTTCAATGTGAACACCAAGATCGTGAAGCTCTTCCAGAACTTGCGAATTGCTGCCGCGCCCACTGTCCAGAAAAACAGATTCCAGCACTTCAGCGGTGATATACTGCGGCTGCACGTCATGGGTCCGCATAGCAGCGTTGAAATCATCAATAAGCGTGCCTGAGATCAGGTGAGACGGTGACAGGTTGACGGCGATGCGGCCAAACTCGAGACGGCTGTCCAGCCAGTTGCGGGCAGCCTTCAGGGCCTTGTCGATGACGACCTGGCTCAAGGGGGTGGCGAGGCTCGCTTTTTCCACGACCGGCAGGAAGGCGCCAGGTCCAAGCGTGCCGCGTGTCGGGTGCTGCCAGCGCACGAGCGCTTCAATACCGGTCACCTGCTGTGTCCGGATGTTGACCTGCGGCTGGAAGACGAGGAAGAACTCGTCGCGGCGGAGAGCCTGACGCAGTTCCTGTTCCAGCCGGGCTTCTTCGTCGCTGTCGAGCTTCATGTCGCTGGTAAAGTAGCTCCAGCGGTCTTTGCCGTTATCCTTGGAGCGGTAAAGCGCCAGGTCTGCATGCACGAGGAGTGTGTTGAAGTCCTTCCCGTCACCCGGGCACCGCGCCACACCCATGCTGACGGATGGCCAGATCTGGTGGCCTTCGTATTCCATCGGCCCGCGCATGACGATGTTCACCCGGAGGCATAATTCTTCAGGGTCCAGGACATTCGGATCCGCGATGATGACAAATTCATCTCCGCCCCAGCGGTAGGCCTTTCCCAGACCGGTGCAGCACAATCTCAGCCGTTCGCCAGCTTCCTTGAGGCATGCGTCTCCCGCACTGTGCCCAAGCGTATCGTTGATCCGCTTGAAATTGTCGATGTCCAGATGAATGATGAAACCGGGCTTGTCGTGGTCCCCTTCGGAAAAACTTTCCTTGGCATCGCGTTGGCAGGCCGCGCGGTTCGGCAGCTCTGTGAGATCGTCGAAATATGCCATGCGTTCGGCAGCCTGTTTGGCGGCCTCGGTTTCCAGTTCCCGTGCCGTTCGTTCCGACAGGTCGTTGCATATGGAAACAAAAAGCGACTTGTTTCCTGCCGTGTGGCGCTGGATGCGGGCTTCAACGGGATAGCTGCTGCCGTCCTTGCGTCTGTGGATCGCCTCGAGGGTGAGTAAATTCGTCGTCCCTTCCGTCAATGGACGGAGGGCATTCTTGATCTGGAGGTGATCGTCGGGGCAAATGATTTCCCATGCCGGCAGGCGGGACAGTTCCGGCATCGTGTAGCCTAGATTGTCTCGGGCGCACTGATTGACGTATTCGTAGGTAAAGTTCTCCGGATTGATCACATATATTTCGTTGAGTGACGATTCCAGGATATCTGCCAGCCACTTGCTGCGTTCCCGGTCTTTGTAGTGTTCTGTGACATCGTGTGTTGTTCCGAACATTTTGACCGGTACGCCATCGTCGTTCGGCAATACGTACCCACGCACATGAAGGTGCCGGACCTCACCATTTTGACGCACAACCCGGTGTTCGAAGTTGAAATTTCCGCAGGTTTCGATTGCCTGGTTTATTTCCCGGGTGACCATGCCGCGTTCGTCTGCGGGTATTTGCGTGTAAAAGGCGGACCTGGCATCGAAAGGCGCCAAAGTTCGTGGCTGGTCCGTAATCGTGTACATTTCGTCGGACCAGAAAAGCTTGTTGTTGATCAGGTCACGTTCCCAGCTACCCAGAGACGCAACTTTTTGAGCCTCGACCAACTGCCTCCGGGAATCGTGCAGGGCAGCGGTGTTCGCTTTGACTTCGTTCTCAAGCTTATTCCGTGTTTTCAAAACGGAAGATTGCAGGCCGTTGGTCAAACGGTAGAAAACGTATCCGGTAATGCTTGCAAGAATGCCGGCAAACAGCAGAGAAATCCCGATATGGCGGGCAAAAGCCATCACTTGCGGCGTGATATCCTGGAGCAGGATCAAGGATGAGGTCTGGGAGCCGTCTGCCATTGTGAAGGGAAAGCTGTGTGCGATCTTCACGGCCCGGTCATCGAGAAACAACCGGCTCATTTTGGAACCCTGCATGACATCGCCGTCGACCAGCGAGACAATATTACCGGGAAGAGTAAAATGGCCGATTTGACGATAGGCTGCAGTCTCGGTCAGCGCCCATCCTTCTATCGCTTGGGCAGGTTCCGATCCGGATGGCAGGCTTTCCTTTGCATGAACCTCGACAACGTTTGCCTTCAGGGCCGTTCCGATGAAGCGGAGAGGCTCGCTGATATCCATACTCAACTTGATAAAGCCGATTATCCTGCCATTGCTGCGCCACGGAGAAACGGCAGAAATCACCATTCCGCCGAGTGCACCCCGCTCCAACCCGCGTGTGACGGTCTTTTTCTCGGCGGCCTGTCGAACGAGGTAGCTTGCGGTGTTACCGCTGCGCATATTGGTTTGGTGTGCATGCGTGATCTGGTGCAGACCGGGGTCGTAGATCGAAAACTCCGAGATCCCATGCAGCTCCGTCATTTTCGGAAGAAGACCGGTCATTATCGCTTGAAGACTGGTGGCACTGTCCCGTGTGAAGGCGTTGATGAGCAGAGGGCTTGCCGTGATATTCGCCAGCGCTTTATCCAGTTCGACCAGACCCGTGTATTTCTGGTGATCTAGAAAGGCTTGAGCCGCTTCAATGGTCGCGTCCAGTCGACGCTCCAGGTTACGGTACTCTGAAACGAGATTCTGGCCGACAAGTGCAAGAACGATCAGCGTAAAGAAGCTGATGAACGTTACTTTTAGCGGTTTGGAAATCTGCCTGCCATTCTGGCTCCAATGACGCATAACACTGTCGAGGCGCGATGAAACGCCCTGCGCAGCATCCGCTTTTTCCTCATCGACGTTGGTCGGATGAAATCTGCCGCCCACTCCAAACTCCTCGTGCAGTTTGCAACTGCAGTGCCTGTCAAAGCAATTTTCTCGAGGTTCCAAGATTTGGTTTGATTTCAACCATGGATAGTGCCTCGGTGGTATTTTTTTACTCTGTGTGCTCCGATAAAATATCTCGTATAAGTTAACTTACTTTAAATCGTTTGAGCGGAATTTTTCAGTTGCTGTGATTGTCCAAATACTTAGATATTTTGGATTTTCACTGTACCAAGGGACTGACATAGTCATCTTTTCCCCAACTTACTGGTGTGCAGCGTATCCGTACGCGCGAGTTGGGTATTTCTTTCTTTCCGGGCGGAGAGTGTAAAAATACACGCCCCTCGACTGCGTCGATGAGTTTTCCAAGTGCGCACGGAACCGGTTCTTTGAGGCAGGATTGAGGCGCATTTCAAATACAATCCAAGTTGAAAAGCCATCGCGCCGGGTTGCGCAGTAATGCATGCCAGATTTCAAAGCATGAACGGCAGTAACTCATCGACAAGCGCGATCGGGTTTTCTTCAGCAACAAAATGACCACAGTCGATGGCAGTTCCTGAGACATTTTCCGCCCATCGCGACCAGACATCGATCGGGGTCTCGCTCGCCTGTGCAATTCCTGTCGCGCCCCAAACGGCCAGAAGCGGAGCTGTGATGCGGTTCCCGGCCTCTGCATCCCGGGTGTCATGCTCGACATCGATGGTGGCGCCGGCGCGGTAATCTTCGCAGGTGGCTGCAATCCGGTCCGGCTGCTCGAAAAACGCCCGGTAGTGGGCATAGGCTTCCGGGCTGAAACAGTTGAGTGACTTTTCGGCGGTCCAGCTGGCCAGCGTATGATCGAGAAACGACCCGCTGGAAGCCGCGATCAGGTTCTCTGGGAAGGGGGCTGGTTGGGCGAGAAAAGCCCAATGATACAGCTTCAGTGCAAAGGCACGGTCCATGCGCCGCCAATAGTCAAAGGTTGGCAGGATATCGAGCACGGCAATGCGCTCAATGCGCTCGGGGTGGTCGAGAGCCATTCTGTAGGCAATCCGGCCGCCCCGGTCATGCCCGGCGAGCCTGAAATGCTCAAAGCCCAGCCTTTGCATAAGGATGACGAGTGTCTGCGCCATCTGCCGCTTCGAATAAGTTGCGTGATCCCGGCTCAGTGGCGGAATCGCGCTGTCCCCGTATCCGGGCAAGTCGGGAATGACCAGCGTGAAGTGTTTCGACAGGTCCGGAGCCACTTTGTGCCACATGGCATGGCTTTGCGGATAACCGTGAAGCAGCAGCAAGGGAGGGCCTTCGCCACCGCTGCGGCAATGGATTTCGCAGCCGTTACAGTCGATCCGATGGGTTGAGAACCCGGGAAAGAGATCTGGCAGGACTGTGGATGTGGTCAACCGGCTTCTCCCTATGAAGGCTGTTCATCGCAAGGGTGCACAGGCTGTCAATCCTGTGCAAGGCCAGTTTTGGAATGGAATGTCCGAGCGTTGGCGACGGGATACTATTCTTCCCGCGCGATGGCGCGCCAGCCGATGTCGGTTCGGCAGAAGCCATCGGGCCAATCGATCTTTGCAATGGCGGCATACGCCTTGTCGCGGGCCTCCTTGACGGTTTTTCCCCGCGCCGTGACATTCAGAACCCGGCCTCCATTCGCCAGGAGACGCCCGTCTTCGCTCTTGGTTCCGGCATGAAAGATCTCGACATCGCCGTCCAGGGCCGCGTCTTCGAGGCCGCGGATCTCCGTGCCCTTGTCATAGGATCCCGGATAGCCCTTGGCGGCCATGACAACGGTGAGAGCAACATCGTCACGCCAGCGGGCGCTTACCTTGTCGAGGGTGCCATCGGCCGCGGCCAGCATCAGTGTCAGAAGGTCATCCTTCAACCGCAGCATCAGCACCTGGCATTCCGGATCGCCGAAGCGGGTGTTGTACTCAATCAGCTTCGGGCCGTCTTTTGTGATCATCAGGCCGGCGTAGAGGATACCTTTGAAAGGCGTTCCACGGCGGGCCATGGTGGCAACGGTTGGCTCGATGATCTCGCGCATGGTGCGTTCGATCAGGGCCTCGCTCATCACGGGCGCCGGCGAATAGGCGCCCATCCCGCCGGTGTTGGGGCCTTCGTCGCCGTCATAGGCGCGTTTGTGGTCCTGAGCGGTTGCCAGGGGCAGGGGGGTCTGGCCGTCGACAAAAACGAAGAAGCTGGCTTCTTCGCCTTCCAGGAACTCTTCGATGACGACTTCGGCTCCTGCATCGCCGAAACTGCCGTCGAAGCAGTCTTCAACCGCTGCTTCTGCTTCTGCATCGGTCATTGCCACGACAACGCCCTTACCGGCAGCCAGGCCGTCGGCCTTGATCACGATGGGTGCACCCTTGTCCCGCACATAGGCAAGGGCAGCAGCCTTGTCTTCAAACTTGCCGTAGCCTGCTGTTGGAATGCCGGCCTCGTCGCAGACGCCCTTGGTGAAGGCTTTGGAGCCTTCCAATTGCGCTGCAGCCTTGCTCGGGCCAAAGGCCTTGAGGCCGGCAGCTTCCAGATCATCGACCAGACCGGCTACCAGAGGGGCTTCCGGACCGACCACCACCAGATCGATCTGCTTTTCCTGGCAAAAGGTGATCACAGCCTGATGGTCGGAAACGTCCAGAGCAACGAGGGTTGCGACATCTGCGATGCCGGCGTTTCCGGGCGCGACGTAAAGGGCCGAGAGCAAAGGCGAGTTGGCAAGTGCCCAGGCGAGGGCATGTTCGCGGCCACCGGAGCCGATCAGGAGAATGTTCATCAGGGCAGACTCTCAAAAGTATGGCGATACATAGCCGGTGCCGATTTTCACCAGCAGGCAGGCCAATTGGCGGCGGTCTAGCATGGCTGTGGGGATTCGGACAATGGAGTTGCGCATCACTGGACCGCGGGCCGGGCCGGAGTATCCCTTCGAGGCGGCCGGCGGCGGATGAAGACAGGAAGGCAGGTTGGTGCATGAAACGATCTCTTGACCTGTTGCTTGGCGGACCCGCGACCGGGCGGCAATTGCTGCAACTGGCTGAAGAAGCCTACCGGGAACGCGGGCACCCTTTGTCGGAAAATCAGCGCGAAGCATTCAAAATGCTTTTGGTGGATGCCGCCATGGGCCGGTTGTATCTACCTGTCTACAAAGGGGAGCCTGCGGGTTTTGTGTCTCTCTTTTTCCGGGCCTCTGTTGCCGATGGCGGGAGGATCGCGCAGTTCGAGGATATTTTCCTGCGTCCGCAGTTTCGTGGATTGGGACTGGGACAGCGTATTATACGGCTCGTTGTGCGGGATCTCGAAGCGTTCGGCATCGTCGCGGTCTCTGCTCTGTGCGCGGATGAACCGAAGCTGTCGAGGTGTTTCGAACTGGAAGAGTTCGCGCTGAGCCGGACGGCATGCTTCCACAAATGTCTGTGGGAGGAGGCCGATGACGAGTGAGCACAGCAAAATTACTGATTTGTAAATTGATTAACAATTGTTAGAGAAGCGCATGATGCTTACCAACATGCTCCTTCTCACAGCTCAGGCTACCGTTTATTTTGTCGTCATGATGGGCTTGCTCCATGCGCGCCGCGCTATTGGGGTCGGCGTGTTTATGTGCGCTCTCGGCGTGATGCATTTTCTCGAGACCTATCTCGCCAGCGTGTTTTATATCGAGCTGCCGTTCGGAATTATATCACCCGGGTCAACGGTGCTTTTTTCCGGCAAGTTGCTGATGATCCTGCTGTTGTATATCCGCGAGGATGCCTTGGTAGCGCGGCAGCCGATTTACGGGCTTCTGATCGGCAATTTTCTGATCGTGGCTCTTGTCTTCATCCTGCGCAGTCACGACACGGTTTCGGTCATTCCGGGGCGGTTGCCGAATATTTCCTTCGTCGACGAAATGGGATGGCTGATGGTTTGGGGAACGGTTCTTCTGTTCATCGATGCCATTGCGATCATTGTTCTCTACGAAAGAACCGGAGATGCGTTCGGCCGCCATCTCGGCTGGCGGTTTCTGATTTGCGGCGCTCTTGTCCTGACGTTTGATCAGGCCGGTTTCTATGTTGCTCTTCATTATATTTCCGGAGCCCCAATCAATGTGTTTTTTGGCGGCTGGGCGGCCAAAATGGGGGCAACGGTCCTCTATACCGGAATGTTCATTGTTTATCTGAAGTTCTTCGACGGTGAGGAGCAATGGCTCACTCATCGTTCGTTCCGCGATGTGTTTCATGTGCTGACGTATCGCGAACGCTATCAGGACCTTCTGGAAGCCTCCAGCCGGGATCATCTCACGGGGATCTACCATCGCCGGCATTATGATCTCAATGCACCGGAGGTTCTCGGCAGCAGCCTTGAAGAAGGCCGCCCGATCTCGATGCTGGTTGTCGATGTCGACCATTTCAAGCGAATAAATGACCGGCACGGGCATCAGGTCGGCGATGAAGTGCTCAAGACGATTGCCCAGCTGCTTGGCGAGAATCTGCGCACAGATGATTATCTGTACCGCTTTGGCGGTGAGGAATTTGTGTTGCTGTGCGACCGCTTGGCTGCTGATGGGGCGATCTCATTGGCGGACAGATTGCGGAGACTCATTGAGCGTTACAGCCGGGAAAATCTGCCGGAACAAGTGACGGTCAGTGTCGGGGTCGCAAGCGCTCCAGATGATGGGGACACGCTGGAAACACTTTTCCAGGCGGCGGACACAAGATTGTATCAGGCCAAGAGCCGGGGCCGGAACCGTGTTTGCGGTCCGCCAATCGAGGATTGAGTTTCCGGGCTGCCGAAAATTTTCTCGCACCTGGCGCTGTGCCGCGTTAAATGATTGGCATGTTGTTCGGTACCAAAGACACGGGCCCGGTTGCTGACGCCGTCAAGCGTCACTGGGTCGACACCCGCCTGCCATCCTGGATCAGGCCGTACGCCCGGCTGGCGCGATGGGAGCGGCCGATTGGCTGGTGGCTTCTGCTCTGGCCTTGCTGGTGGTCTGCTGCCCTTGCCGCCATTGCTGCGGAAGCTCCTGGCCCAAACCTCTGGCATCTGGCTTTGTTTTTGATCGGTGCGGTCGCCATGCGTGGCGCGGGATGCACCTATAACGACCTTGTTGACGAGGACATCGACGCGCAGGTGGCCAGAACCCGCTCGCGGCCGATACCCGCAGGTCAGGTAACCCGTGCGCAGGCGAAACTGTTTCTCGCGGCCCAGGCCGTCATCGGCTTGTTGGTCCTTGTGCAGTTCAACAGTTTTTCCATTGTGCTGGGCATCGTCTCGCTTTTGCCTGTCGCAATTTATCCATTTATGAAGCGAGTGACCAACTGGCCGCAGTTCTTCCTGGGGCTGGCCTTTT